>NZ_JBVJMN010000023.1:0-99785 GCF_055584185.1 Streptomyces sp. NPDC104202
AACAAAAAATGGGCGGATCTGGGGTCGTCTAGGCCCAGGGCCCCACCCCCCCTCCGGGGGGGGGGTGGGCCGGGGGGGGGGGGGGGGGCCCACCCCCACCCCCGCACCTGTGAGCCGGATCACGGGGGTTGATGGCACGTCAGGCGCATGGCGTGAGGTAGCCTCGGCGGCTCGGTCCCCCGGTAGTCAAATTTGAGGAATGCGTTGTCGCTGTCGCACGGACCCGATGACTCGGCCCGCGAACCTGCTCCCCCGTCCGTCCGAGAACCCGCACCCGAGACCGCATCGGAACCCGCGCCCGGGTTCCCCCTCTCGCTCGCCCGCCACGCCGCCGTCTTCCTTCCGGCGGACCCGCCCCGGGCCGGCCGGATCGCCTTCTGGTCGCCGGACGGGGAAGCCCTGCCCGAAGGCGGCCCCCCCGAAGGCTCCGCCCTGCGGAACTGGCCCGCCGATGCCTCCGACGTCTCAGAGGTCTCAGAGGTCTCAGAGGCATCCGACACCTCCGAGGTCCTCGCGTCTCCGCGCGGCGAGGCATCGCCGCACGTCGAGATCACGGTCGTGGACGGGGACGGCCTCCAGACCGTGGCCGTGCCCGCCTACAGCGTCTCCCTCCGCGAGGCCCTCCCGCTGCTCGCCCACGCGCGGT
Organism: Streptomyces sp. NPDC104202; assembly: GCF_055584185.1. NCBI lineage: Bacteria > Bacillati > Actinomycetota > Actinomycetes > Kitasatosporales > Streptomycetaceae > Streptomyces > Streptomyces sp. NPDC104202. The sequence continues at coordinate 647 of NZ_JBVJMN010000023.1, forward strand.
TCTCGGAGTCCGCCTCCCCCGCGGCGGCGTTCTGGGGCGCCGCGTCGCTCCTCGCGCTCGACCTCGTCTCGCGCGGACTCCTCCTGCCCGGCCTCACCACCGGCGACCACGACGCATGGCGGGTCGGCCCCCTCGGCCCGGACGAGCTCGCGGGACTCCGCACCCTCGCCGCGTCCATGCCGCCCGACGCCCACGCCGTCCCGCTCACGTCGGACGAACCGCTGCTGCTCCCCGATCCCGAGGCGCTGCTCCGGGCCTTCGCCGACGCCGTCGCGGACACCCTGCCCCGTACCCCGGCGGCTCCCCTCGCGGCCGGTGGCCCCGCCTTCGCCGCGGACGAGCCGCGGCGGATCCCCGAACAGCGGGCGTGGGCCGCCGACGTCGCCGCCGTCCACGACGCGGGCGTCCGGCTGTCCCTCCGGCTCGAACTGCCCGGTTTCAGCCCCGAGGCAGCGGACGCGCCGGCCTTCCGCGCCGTGCTCCAGCTGCACGGCGTCGCCGACCCGACCCTGGTCGCGGACGCGGCGCAGGTGTGGGCGGGTGCGGGTCCGACGGGAGCGGCGTTCGGCCCGCGGGCCCGCATGGACGCCCTGCTCGCCCTGCGGCGCGCCGCGCGCGCCTGGCCGCCGCTCGCCCCGCTGCTCGCGGCGGCCGTCCCCGACACGGTCGAACTCGCCGACGAGGAGGTCGCCGAGCTCCTGGGCCCGGCCGCACGCGCCCTCGCGGCGGTCGGCGTGCAGATCCACTGGCCGCGCGAGCTGGCCGACCGGCTGACGGCCCGCGCGGCGATCGGTCCGATCGGTGCCGAGCCGGGCGGAAGCGCGCCCTCGTTCGCAGCCGACGCTGGGGGAACGAGCTCGGGTGCCGGCACCTCGGCCCTTCCGTCCTTCCTCTCCGCCGACGCCCTGCTCGGGTTCCACTGGCGCTTCGCCGTCGGCGACCACGAGCTGACCAGGGCCGAGCTCGACGCCCTCGCCGAGGCAGGCAGGCCGCTCGTCCGGCTGCGCGACCGGTGGGTGCTCGTCGACCCCGCCGAGGTGCGGGAGGCGACCGCCCGGCAGGACCACAAGGTGACCCCGGTCGACGCCCTCGCCGCCGTACTCACCGGCACGACGGAGATCGGCGGGCGCACCGTCGAGGTGGCGGCGACGGGCTGGCTGGAACGGCTGCGCGAGCGGCTGGCCGACCCGGAGGGTGGCCGGCCCGAGATCGCCCAGCCCGCCGCGCTCACCGCGACGCTGCGCGACTACCAACTGCGCGGCCTCGACTGGCTGCACCGCATGACCTCGCTCGGACTCGGCGGCTGCCTCGCCGACGACATGGGTCTGGGCAAGACGATCACCGTCATCGCCCTCCATCTGCACCGGCAGACCGACCCGGAGGCCGCCGGACCGACGCTGGTGGTCTGCCCCACCTCCCTCATGGGCAACTGGCAGCGGGAGATCGAGAAGTTCGCACCCGGCACACCGGTACGGCGCTTCCACGGCGCGACCCGCGACCTGGACGCTCTCCCCGAGGGCGGCTTCGTCCTCACCACCTACGGCACCATGCGCCGCGACGCCGAGCGGCTCGCCGCGCGGAGCTGGGGACTCGTCGTGGCGGACGAGGCCCAGCACGTCAAGAACCCGTACTCGGCGACGGCACGGCAGCTGCGGACCATCGGGGCACGCGCACGCGTAGCCCTGTCCGGCACCCCGGTCGAGAACAACCTCTCGGAGCTGTGGGCGATCCTCGACTGGACCACGCCGGGACTGCTCGGCAGCCTGGGCACGTTCCGGACCCGCTTCGCCACCGCCGTCGAGGGCGGCACGGACCCGGCCGCCGCCGAGCGGCTGGCCGCCCTCGTCCGCCCGTTCCTGCTGCGCCGCCGCAAGTCCGACCCCGGTATCGCGCCCGAACTGCCGCCGAAGACCGAGACCGACCGGGCCGTCTCCCTGACGCCCGAACAGGCCGGACTGTACGAAGCGGTGGTACGGGAGACCCTGGCCGCGATCGCCGACGCCGACGGCATGGAGCGCCGGGGACTGGTCATGCAGCTCCTGACGGCCCTCAAGCAGATCTGCAACCACCCCGCCCAGTACCTCAAGGAGGAGCGACCGCGCGTCGAGGGACGCTCGGGCAAGCTGGAACTGCTCGACGAACTCCTCGACACCATCCTCGCCGAGGGCGCGCGGACCCTGGTCTTCACCCAGTACGTGGCGATGGCCCGGCTCCTGGAGACGCATCTGGGGGCGCGCGGCGTGCGGACGCAGTTCCTGCACGGCGGCACGCCCGTCGCCGACCGGGAGGCGATGGTCGCCCGCTTCCAGGAGGGCGAGGTGCCCGTCTTCCTGCTCTCCCTCAAGGCCGCCGGGACGGGGCTCAACCTCACCCGGGCCGAGCACGTCGTCCACTACGACCGCTGGTGGAACCCGGCCGTCGAGGCCCAGGCCACGGACCGCGCCTACCGGATCGGACAGGACCGGCCGGTGCAGGTCCACCGGCTGATCGCCGAGGGCACCGTCGAGGACCGGATCGCGGCCATGCTGGACCGCAAGAAGGAGCTCGCGGACAGCGTCCTCGGCACCGACGCCGACGCTCCGCGCGAGCTGACCGAACTCACCGACGCCGAACTGGCGGAGCTGGTGCGACTGCGAGGGGACGGACGATGAGCGCGACCGGGCGAGGCCACGGCGACGGAACCCCGGGCGGACGCGGACACGCTGGGGGCGGCGGACACGGCGACGAGCGGACGTTCGCGGCACTGCCGCCGACGCAGGGCACGTCGTTCGCCCGGACCTGGTGGGGCCGGTCGTGGCTCAAGGCCCTGGAGGACACCGCGCTCGACAACGTGCAGCTCAAGGCCGGACGGCGGCACGCGCGCGCGGGAGCGGTGGGCGCCGTGACCGTGCGGCCCGGACGGCTGACGGCGATCGTCAAGGACCGCGACGGCACGGCGTACCGCAGCGACGTCCTGGTGCGAGAGCTGTCCGTGGACGAGTGGGAGCGGCTGCTCGACCTCGCGGTGGACAGCGCGGGGCACATCGCGGCGCTCCTCGACCGCGAGATGCCGCCCCACCTGGTGGAGGACGCGGCGGCCGTCGGGCTCGACCTGCTGCCGGGTGTCGGCGACCTCGACCCCGAGTGCGGCTGTGACGCCTGGGACCACTGCCCGCACACGTCGGCGCTCTGCTACCAGGTGGCGCGTCTGCTCGACGAGGACCCCTTCGTGCTGCTGCTGATGCGCGGGCGCGGCGAGCGCACCCTGCTGGACCAGCTCCAGGCGCGCAGCGCCGCGCGTGCCTCCGCGCCCGCGTCACGTGGCGGGCGGGGCGGGGACGGCCCGCAGGACACGGACGCCCCGGTGGGTGCCGGCGGCATGCCGGGCGTGCCGGCGGCCGAGGCGTACGCCGAGGGGTTCCTGCTGCCTCCGCTGCCGGCGCCTCCGACCGCCGCCACCGCTCCGGGGCAGTCGCCCGCCCTGGACACGGAGACGGACCCGGAGCCCGGAGTCGATCCGACGGCGCTGGAGTTCCTGGCGACGGACGCGGCGGCCCGCGCCCATCGCCTGCTCGCCGCCGTACTCGGCGCCTCCTCGGAAGCTCACCGGGCACCCGGGGCCACCGCCACGCCCGACGCCCCCACCGTGAGCGCGGCGAGCAACGGCAGCACCTTCGCGGGCGGTAGCGCCTTCGCGGGCGGCACGCTCGCCGGAGCGGCCACGACCGAGGCACAACTGACGGCCGCTCAGGACGCCGTGCGGCTCGCGGTGGACTCCCCCGCCCCATGGATCACGGCACGGCTCGCGTCCGGCTCCGGCCGCACACCGGCGGAGCTGGACCTGGCCACGCGCGCGTGGCGGCTGGGCGGCGCCGCCGCACTGTCCGTCCTGGAGGACCCGTGGGACCCGGACTCCGAGACCCTCACCCGGGCGGGCGCCCGGCTGTCCGAGGCGTGGGAGGACGACGAACGGCCCGTGCTGCTGCGGTCGGGTTCCCACTGGTCGGCCGAGGGAACCGACGCACAGCTCCGGCTCGGCGCCGACGGCCGCTGGTGGCCGTACGCCCGCGCGCATGCGGTCTGGGCCCCGGCGGGACCGGCGGACCGTGACCCGGCGGTGGCGCTGGCGACGGCGCTGACGGCCGGTGGGGCGGACGGGGCAGCGGGCGCATAGGTAGAACGGGTATCCGGTCCCTTCCGACCTGCCTGGCCCGTCCTGGCCTGCCCGGTCCGCTCTGACCTGCCCGGTCCGCTCTGGCCTGCCCGGTCCCCTCGGATCAGAGCGATCGGACAGGCCAGGCAGGGAAGGAGGGCGGCAGGCCAGGCAGGGCAGGAGGGCGGCAGGCCAGGCAGGCAGGCAGGACGGACGGAAGCGTCAGGACCGAAGCGTCAGGGCGGACGGACCGCGGCCGGTCCTACAGACCCAGCTGGCGCTCCGCGCCCTCCACCGTCTGCGCGAGGAGGACGGCGATCGTCATGGGGCCGACGCCGCCCGGCACGGGGGTGATCAGCGAGGCGCGCTCGGCGGCCGACGCGAAGTCGACGTCGCCGACGTTGCCCGGGTTGTAGCCGGCGTCGATGACGACGGCGCCCGGCTTGATGTCCTCGCCCTTGATGAACTGGGGCTTGCCGACGGCCGCGACCAGGATGTCGGCCTCGCGCACGACGGAGGAGAGGTCCTCGGTGCGCGAGTGGCAGTAGGTGACGGTGGCGTCGCGGCCGAGGAGCAGCAGGCCCGCCGGCTTGCCGAGGATCGCGCTGCGGCCGACGACGACGGCCCGCTTGCCGCTGAGCTCGACGTCGTACGCGTCGAGGAGGCGCATGATGCCGCCGGGGGTGCAGGAGACGAAGCCGGGCAGGCCGAAGCCCATGGCGGCGAAGGACGCCATGGTCACCCCGTCGACGTCCTTCTCGGGCGCGATGGCCTCGAACGCGGCGCGCTCGTCGATGTGCGGGCCGACCGGGTGCTGGAGGAGGATGCCGTGGACCTCGGGGTCCTCGGACAGGGCCGTGATCGCGGCGACGAGTTCCTCGGTGGTCGTCTCGGCGGGCAGCTCGACGTGGCGGGAGCGGATTCCGGCCTTCGCGCAGCGGTTCTGCTTCATCTTCACGTACGTCACGGAGGCGGGGTCCGCGCCGACGAGGACGGTCGCGAGGCACGGCGTGACGCCGGTGCGACGGGTGATCTCCGCGGCGCGCGCGGCGGTCTCCTCGACCGTGCGGCGGGCGAGGGCCGTGCCGTCCATGAGGGTGGCGGTGCTGGTGGACATGGCAACTCCTGGGCGTCGTCTCTGACCGGTGTCTCGCCCAGGCGCACGGCATCGGCGGCACCGCGCCTTCAGGACGCGGCCCACCGGGCCGCTCCCCGGTGGTGATCCACCTCAAGCGCCAGTCACGGCCCGAGCCCCACTCTACGTGAGGGGTCCGGGGCACGTCCCGGACAGGGTGCGCCGACGGCGGCGTCCGGCCGCTTGTCGGCTGCCCGCGCGGCGGCCACGATGGGCCGGACGGGCCGTGACGACCTCGACGAGGAGGCCGAGTTGAGCGACGGATGGGTGACCGGAGGACCGGGACCGGCGCGGGGGCCGGACGAGCGGCCCGGTGCGGACCCGGGCCCCGAACCCGACCCCGACCCGCGCCGCCGCGAGCCGGGTCCCCCGCCCGGACAGCAGCGGGGCCCGCTGGAGGACCGGACGGCCGACGGGGCGGCGAGGCCACTGGTCGCCGCCTCCTGGCGGCGTTCCGCACGCGCGTGCGTGAGCCGGGACGGAGCGGCCCGGGTGGAACTGGACGAGGAGGAACTCGCCGCGTACCGGGACGGCCATCCGCTGGCGGCGGCGATGCCGGTGATCCGGGAGCTGATGGGGACGTACGCGACGGACGGGGAGCACCTGCTCGCCGTCTGCGACGCGGCCGGCCGGATGCTGTGGGTCGAGGGGCACCCGTCCACGCTGCGGAAGGCCCGGGGCATGAACTTCGTGGCCGGGGCCCGCTGGTCGGAGGCGGCGGCGGGGACGAACGCGCCGGGCACCGCCCTCGCCGTCGACCGGCCGGTGCAGGTCGTCGCCGCCGAGCACTTCCGGCGCACCGTCCGCGCGTGGACCTGCGCCGCCGCTCCCGTCCACGACCCGCGCACGGGGCGCGTCCTGGGCGCGGTCGACATCACGGGCGGCGCCCGGCTGGCGCACCCGCACAGCCTCGGTTTCGTCCAGGCAGTGGCGCGGGCGGCCGAGTCCCAGCTGGCCCTGCTCGCGCCGGCACCCCAGCCGGGACGGATCACGCTGTCGGCGCTCGGCCGTGACGAGGCCGTGCTGTCGGTCGACGGGCGGCGGACGCGGCTCGGCCGCCGGCACAGCGAGATCCTGGTGATCCTCGCGCACCGGCCGGACGGCGTGGGCGGCGACGAGCTCCTCACCCTGCTCTACGAGGACGAGTCCGTCACTCCCGTGACCCTGCGCGCGGAGCTCTCCCGGCTGCGCTCGCTGCTGGGCCCCGACGTGCTGCCGTCCCGCCCGTACCGGCTCGCGGACACCGTCGACGCGGACTTCGCCGCGGTGGACCGGCGCCTGGCGTCCGGGGCGGTCGCGGCCGCGGCCGCGGAGTATCCGGGCCCGCTGCTCCCCTCGTCGACGGCGCCGGGCGTCGTGCGGCTGAGGGAGCGGCTCGCGGGGCGGCTGCGGGCGGCCCTGGTCGACCGGGGTGATCCCGGCCTGCTCGCCGACTGGGCGTACAGCGGCTGGGGCGAGGACGACGTGGTGGTCTGGCGGGCCCTGTGCGCCGCCGTTCCGACGTCCCAGCTGGCGCCCGTACAGGCCAGGCTGCACGCGCTGGAGGCGGAACTGTCGGCCGGTGCAACGGGGTTGCAACGTACGGGTCGCCACACTCGCCGGTGAGCGCCGGCCAGGGACGGCCGGCGCGCCCCAGGGAGGCCATGCCCATGACCCGTTACTCCGCACCCGGTACCGAGGGCGCGCTCATGTCGTACCAGGCCCGCTACGACCACTGGATCGGCGGCGCGTACGTCGCTCCGGCGGGCGGGCGCTACTTCGAGAACCCGAGCCCGGTCGACGGCCGCCCGTTCACGGAGATCGCCCGGGGCACCGCCGAGGACGTGGAGCGCGCGCTGGACGCGGCGCACGCCGCGGCCCCGGCGTGGGGGCGCACGGCGCCGGCCGAGCGCGCCGCCGTCCTGCTGCGGATCGCGGACCGCATGGAGAGCAACCTGGAGGCGCTCGCGGTCGCCGAGACATGGGACAACGGCAAGCCGGTCCGCGAGACCCTCGCCGCGGACATCCCGCTCGCGGTCGACCACTTCCGCTACTTCGCGGGGGCGCTGCGGGCCCAGGAGGGCACGCTCAGCGAGATCGACGACGACACCGTCGCGTACCACTTCCACGAGCCGCTCGGCGTGGTCGCGCAGATCATCCCCTGGAACTTCCCGATCCTCATGGCGGTCTGGAAACTGGCACCGGCGCTGGCCGCCGGCAACGCCGTCGTCCTCAAGCCCGCCGAACAGACCCCGGCCTCCGTCCACTTCTGGCTGAGCCTCGTCGCCGACCTCCTGCCGCCGGGCGTCCTCAACGTCGTCAACGGCTTCGGCGAGGAGGCCGGCAAACCCCTCGCCTCCTCCCCGCGCGTCGCCAAGATCGCCTTCACCGGCGAGACGAGCACGGGCCGCCTGATCATGGGGTACGCCTCCGAGCACCTGAAGCCGGTGACCCTCGAACTCGGCGGCAAGTCGCCGAACATCTTCTTCGACGACGTCTGGGCCGCCGACGACGCCTTCCGCGACAAGGCCCTCGAAGGCTTCACCATGTTCGCCCTCAACCAGGGCGAGGTCTGCACCTGCCCCTCCCGGGCCCTCGTCCAGCGCGGCCACTACGCCGACTTCCTCGCGGCGGCCGTCGCCCGCACGGAGAAGATCGTCCCCGGTCACCCCCTCGACACCGACACCATGATCGGCGCCCAGGCCTCCGCCGAGCAGCTCAGGAAGATCCTCTCCTACCTGGAGATCGGCCAGAACGAAGGCGCCAAGATCCTCACGGGCGGCCAGATCGTCGAGCACGGCGGCGACCTCGCCGGCGGCTACTACGTCCAGCCCACGATCTTCGAGGGCGACAACCGCATGCGCGTCTTCCAGGAGGAGATCTTCGGCCCCGTCGTCGCCGTCACCTCCTTCACCGACTTCGACGACGCCGTGCGCACCGCCAACGACACCCTCTACGGCCTCGGCGCCGGCGTCTGGACCCGCGACACCAACACCGCCTACCGGGCCGGCCGCGCCATCCAGGCCGGCCGCGTCTGGACCAACTGCTACCACGCCTACCCCGCCCACGCCGCCTTCGGCGGCTACAAGCAGTCCGGCATCGGCCGCGAGACCCACCGCATGATGCTCGACCACTACCAGCAGACGAAGAATCTACTGGTCAGCTACTCGCCGAAGAAGCTCGGCTTCTTCTGAGCGTCTCCCGTCAGGCGCTCTCCAGGAGACGCTGGGCGGCCGAGATCGCGAGCCACAGGACGGCGCTCCAGCGGTCGGCACGTGATACCTCTCCCTCGCAAAGCCTCTGCGGCCCACCACCGGAACGGGCCAAAACCCGACCTGTCACGGTCTCCCATCGGTCAGGTCCGTTCCGGTTTGCCGAAGCCAGGGTGACACGAGGGCGTACTGCCCGGTCTGCACCTCAGAAGAGCGCCTCTTCCTTCGTCGGCTCGTCCTCCTCGAAGGGCAAGAACACGACACCGCCCAGCTCGACCTCCTGCTCTGACCCGTGACACAGAACCAGGTCCAAGGCGCGCTCGCGAGGCCGCGGGTGCTTGTGATCGGCGATCCGCCTGGTGCCAGGGTTCACGGCGACGGAGCGGCGGCAGACGTGGCAGGTGATACGCGGCCATGCAGACACGACGAACGTCCCTTCACAGAAGGAATGGTGTGGACGTACGCGTCCCGAGAACCGGGGCTGTGCCTGGAGGGTACGGGCGCCGGCTGACAGCGGCGAGGATGCGATGCGGAAACCGCCAGGCCGGCCATCACCGAAGGTGAAAGACCATGAAACATGGGGGAAGTCCAACTACGACCTGTTCCGCCGCTGGCAGCGGAACGGCACCTGGCAGCGGATCCTCACCCGGCTCCAGTCCCTGGCCGACGCGAAGGGGGCGATCACGTGGGATCTGAGCGTCGACTCCACAGTGTGCCGCGCCCATCAGCACGCGGCCGGGGCCCGGAGACGGGGTGACCTGCAGAAGGAACCACCGGGCGGCATCTTCACCGAGCCCCGTGATCACGGGCTGGGACGGTCGCGCGGCGGATTCACCACCAAGCTCCACCTGGCCGTCGAGCAGGGCCAGAAGCCCATGTCGATCGTGATCACGGCCGGGCAGCGCGGGGACTCGCCGCAGTTCGAACCCGTGCTGGAGAAGGTCCGTGTGCCCCGCCTCGGGCCGGGCCGGCCACGCGTCCGCCCCGACCGTGTGCGGGCCGACAAGGCGTACGCCTCCCGCAGGAACCGCGCCTACCTGCGCCGACGCGGGGATTCGCTGCACCATCCCGGACAAGGCCGACCAGGCGCGCAACCGCCGGAAGCGCGGCCCCCGCGGCGGCCGGCCGCCGCATTTCGACCCGGCCGACTACCGCGAGCGCCACGCGGTCGAGTGCGGGATCAACCGCCTCAAGAGACACCGGGCGGTCGCCACCCGGTACGACAAGCTCGCGGTCCGCTACGAGGCGACCGTCCTCATCGCGGCCATCAACGAATTGCTGTGACCAGGGCCTTCAAGACTCATATGGGCCACCCCGGAAGTACATACTCCTGTGCTCTCGGGGACGGTCACCGCGCCCGTGCGCGGCGTCGGAGCGGTCGGCAGGTGCCATCCGTTCGGCCAGCGCCCGCAGCGTCTCCAGGCCGACCAGCACCTCTGCGCGATTGTCCGACACCTTCATCCACGCCGGTAGCCGAGCGAACATCGACATTGTCGGCCGCGCTCCGCCACGCTCTCGCAATCGCGCCCCGACGTAGGCGAACAGCTCGTCGACGTGCTCCTCGTTGTACGCCCACAAGATGTGACCGGCGCAACGGGTCTGCAGCCACAGAGGCCGCTGGAAGAACGGATCCTCACTACCACCCGGCACCGCGCCGACCAGCCCAGCCCCCTGCACTTCAGGTTTCCAGTCGGCGATGGCACCGCACCCTCCACAAGCCAGACGACGCGGCTGGAACAGGAGCTCGCTGAAGTATCTGGGATCAGAAAGGCCAGGCCGGGGAATCACGAGAGCACGGCCCCCGCATCGCGGACAGACCACAAGCATTCGACCCGCGAACCGAGCCAACCAACCCCCTGAGTCATAGTGACGAGCGAGATCAGTGCGCGGCTCGGAATCCATGACGGACACCATCGCAGGTCCGCGGTACGAGCAGCTACAGGATTCTCGAACCTACCCCACAGGTCGCTACCAGCCACTTTCGATACTCGGCCTAACAGCGCATGGGGACGAACTCCGGCTAGATCCTGCTAGGTAGTGGGTCGTCAGGTTGGCCGAATCGATGCGGTGCTGGCCCGAGTTCGGCACGGCCCAGCACCGCCTGCCGGGGCATGGGTTCCGATCCAGCCGGGGGTAGACGGTGGGTTTCAGCGAGTCTCGTCAAGGGCTTCCGGGAGCTGGTGAGACACGGAAGCCTGAACCGGCCCCTCGCGCCCGCAGCGAGCACCGCATGATGCTCGACCACTACCAGCAGACGAAGAACATCCTTTGTAGCTATCCCCCGAAGGCAGTGGGGTTCTTCTAGCACCGCAAGTCTGGATGCCGACACGGAAATCGCGCACCAGGGCCGGCCGAGACAACGGCTCTGGTTCGTCACGTCACGTAGTCGGTTCGGCCGCTCAGCGCACACCTGCGGACCAGTCATGGACCGGCTTTCCGTCCGGCGAGCCAGCGGGCAACCCTCTGACAGGCGTGGCAGTAGATGGAGCGGGACGGTGCAGCTTCCACAGCTCGGCGTCTTCGCCCCGAACCTCCCGGTGGTCCCCGCGTGAGCGGGGGTGATCCGTCTGCAGGGGCCCACCGGGTTGATCCGCGCAGGTGGGCCCCGTGCAGGTGACCTCGCCCTTTGCTGTGCCATTTCGCGGCGCTCTTCAGCCGGGCGCCGACGGCTGGGTCCGGGTCCGCAGGGTCGCCGGTCACCCAGCATCCGGGGCGGGCGTCACCTCGCGTGGGCGGGGTGTCTCCGCGTCGTATGCGTCCCACGTCTCCTACATCGCGACCAACACCTGGGCAACTCGCTGGATCTCACAGGCACTTGGCAAAGAATCCATCGCCCAGTCCTCCGGGCATTGCGGCACGGGGAGGGGCGGCTCTACCATCCCCGCATCGTTAGGAAGCTTTCCTAACGACAGCCGTTTGACTCACGCAAGAAGCCTGGTGACCCGCCCGTCCCTCCACACCGACAGGAATCCCATGCCCCTGAGCAGAACTCGGCGTCGCGCGATCATCGCGGCCGCCGCCGTGACCGCGGGGACGCTGCTGCCCGCGCTCGTCGTCCTCACTCCGGCGACCGCCGCGACCGGCAACCTCGCCCTGACCAAGCCCGTCAACGTCTCCTCCAGCGAGGACGGCACGCTCACCGGTGCCAAGGCCGTCGACGGCTCGACGTCGACCCGCTGGGCCAGCGCCGAAGGCGTGGACAACCAGTGGATCCGGATCGACCTCGGCGCGGGCACCGCGCTGAGCCGGGTGGTCCTCAAGTGGGAGGCCGCCTACGCCAAGGCGTACCGAGTCGAGGTGTCGAACGACGGCACCACCTGGACCCAGCTCTACTCGACGACCAGCGGCGACGGTGGCACGGATGACCTGACCGTCAACGGCACCGGGCGTTACCTGCGCGTCTACGGCACCCAGCGGGGTACCTCGTACGGCTACTCGCTCTGGGAGGTCGAGGCGTACGGCGGCGGCTCGACCACCCCGCCGCCCACCACCGGTACGAACCTCGACGACCCGGCGAAGAAGGAGGTCGCCATGAAGCTGGTGTCGACCTTCGAGAACTCCTCCCTCGACTGGCGGGCCCAGTTCTCCTACATCGAGGACATCGGTGACGGTCGGGGTTACACCGCCGGGATCATCGGCTTCTGTTCCGGCACCGGCGACATGCTCGACCTCGTCGAGCGGTACACCGCGAAGAAGCCGAGCAACCCGCTGGCGCCCTACCTGCCGGCCCTGCGCAACGTCAACGGCACGGACTCCCACGCCGGTCTGGGCACCTCGTTCGAGAATGCCTGGCGCCAGGCCGCCCAGGACTCGGTGTTCCAGCAGACACAGGAGGAGGAGCGCGACCGGGTGTACTTCAACCCGGCGGTGTCCCAGGCCAAGCTGGACGGCCTCAAGGCGCTCGGCCAGTTCGCCTACTACGACGCGGCCGTGATGCACGGCGAGGACGGCTTCCGCAGCATCCGCCAGGTGGCGCTGTCGCGGGCGACCCCGCCCTCCCGTGGCGGCAACGAGACCACCTACCTGCACGCGTTCCTCGACGCCCGCGAAGAGGAGATGCGCAAGGAGGAAGCGCACAGCGACACCACCCGCGTCAGCACCGCACAGCGCAAGTTCCTCAACGAGGGCAACCTCCACCTCAACACTCCTCTGTCGTGGAGTGTCTACGGCGAGTCGTTCTCGATCTCGCGCTGACCGGACGACGGAAGGGCCGCCGGGCACCGCGCCCGGCGGCCTCTCCCCATGCCGTACCGCGAACCCGAGAACATGTACGGAAGGTTTCCCAAGCCTGCAGGCTGCCCGAGCGAAGCGCCACGTGACCTGACATGCCTGCGGAGGGCGAGTGACCGAGCGCGTCAGCGGGACCCCGCGCCTCGTGCGGGCCATCAACGACCGCAAGGAACTTGCGGGTGGCGACGCCGTGTGCTCACTCCTCCGCACGTACGGCGTGGCGGGCGCCGACTTCCCCGGCGTGGACCCGCCGGCCCGCCCGTCGTTTGCGTGCCGACCGGCCGCCACCACGGGCCAATCGGCCGAAAGGCCACCCCGTGCCGACCAAGATCCGGGCCATACGCGGACCAGCCGCCTGCAGCTTGGCTGAGTCGTGGCCGTTTCCGCTGTTCAGCGGCCGCGCGAGGCGTGCACCGCCAGTACACGGAGAACCTTTTGGTGAGCTACTCGCCGAAGAAGCTGGGATTCTTCTAGAGCACCAAGTCGATCTCCCGGGAGGGCACTTACTCTCCCGGGAGCAGCCCCGGCGCGTCGCCCACCGGTATGACGTCACCACACCAAGTGCGGCACGCACCCACTCAGTCGCGCCTCCCGGACCGGTCACCGACCGGATTCCCGCCCGGAGCGAGGCAAGCGATCCCCCTCTGACACGCGTGGTGGCACGACGCGGCTTGACGGCTCGACTCCGCAGAGCGCTGTGCGCGCGGCCCCAGGGTCTGCCTCGGGAGGTTTACCCACTGATCCCGTTCCGCGTCCGGCAACGTCGGCCACACACCTGTATCCATCACGCGATGATCGCCTACCCGGTTCTCGTCCCCTGCACCCGGCGGTGGCGGACGAGTGGCCGGGAGGGTGACGCGGATCATGACCGACCATGACCGTTCGCAGGGCGACTGGGGTCGAACTCGTGGTGGCTGCTGGGGTGTCGGCCCGACGCGTGTGGCGATCCTCCTCGCCGGGCCGACCTGCATCCTCTTGCGGGCGGCGTCCGGCTCCGCTTGAACGGCGTCGCCAAGGGCACGCGTGGCGGCCCGCGGTGCGGAGTGGGCGCCAGGGCGGCGCTCATGGGGGCGCGGATCCAGTTCCTCAGCGTCTCGGTGTCCGCCCCGAGGTCACCAGCGACCGACGTGATGTCGCTGCCGGCCTCGACCGAAAAAACATGATCGAGTGCCGGCTGAAACATTTCCGACGGACGACGGCAGCTTTCGGAGACGAGTCTTTGTCCAGCAGCGGTGCAGGAGGGCGCACCTCCTGCCGACCGTCCTGTTCGGCCCCGTCCCGAGTGCCGTCACCACGAGCACTCGCCGGACCGCATACGTACGACCAGGTTGCCGTTTCCCACCGAAGAGGTGCAGATCATCTTGCGGTATTTGACCGTCCCATCGATTGCATCAGGAATCAGCGTTGCCGCCTCGCTGATCACCCTGTCAGCCGTTCCCGCCGACGCAGCGTCCACCACGGTCCCGGAAGGCGTGCGGTGGGAACTCTGTCGGGATGCGGTGTCGGACTGGAATCGCAACGACAACCTCAGCGAATGCGCACTCATCCCCGTCCCGGTGGACTACTCCAGGCCCGAGGGCAGGAAAATAGACATCGCCGTGAGCAGGGTCAAGGCCACCGGTAAGCGCACCGGCGCTCTCTTCGGCAACCCCGGAGGACCCGGTCTGGCCGGCACCCCGTCCGCCCGGGAACTCCTCAGCAGCCGTCTGGCGCCGCTGAACGAGACATTGGACTTCATCGGCATCGACACCCGCGGGACCGGCTACAGCGCCCAGATCTCCTGTGATGAGCCTGAGTTCCAAGGGAGTGAAACAGAAGAAGAGATGTTCGAGATGCAGGCGGATGCGAAGCGCGCATGCATCGCCAAGGACCCGGCACTGGCACTCTCCATCAGCATGGAGAATGCCGCCCGGGACATGGACCGCATCCGGCAGGTGCTGGGCTTCGACAAGATAAACTTCTACGGAAATTCCGGCGGGACGGCGCTGGGCGCAGTCTATCGCTCTATTTTCGACGAGCGCGTCGACCGTATGTGGCTGGACTCGGTCATGTCCCCGGTCGGTCAGAGTGCAGCGGTCGAAGCGGAAGTAGCCGCCTACGATGCCGGATACCGACGGTTCTTCAAGTGGCTGGCCGGAAAGGACTCCACCTATGGGTTCGGAACCTCGCCCAAGAAGGTCGAATCCGCATTGAAGGAGCTGCAGAAGAAGGTCGGACGGGAGGGATTCGCCGCCCTCCTGGATACCAACCTGGAAGCCCTACCGGACCGGTGGGAGCGATCAGCCGCGAAGTTGACGGAGGTCCGGGACGGCGGAGCAGAGGTGACCTCCACACAGCAGAATGCGGACCGGAAGTCTTTCGGCTTCGGAGAGATGGGGCGTAATTACGGATTCACCCACGACGCCTTCATGTGCAACGCCAGCCCCGACGGCCGGACGTATGCCGATCTCGTCCGGATAAGGAAGGAACGACAGGCGAAGTACCCGTTTTCCACCGACTTCAACAACGAGCCCGTCGCGAACTGCGCCGGCTGGCCCGCGGGCAAGCCGTGGGACTTGAAGCCCGGAAAGAGCCGGCTGCAGCTGTCCGGCCACAAGTTCGAAACCATCACGCCTTACGTATGGGCCAAGATGATGCACAAGAAGGTCGGCGGATCGCTGCTGACCGTCATGGACGCGGAGCACTCCACCATGAAGTCGAAGGACCTCGCGTGCGGCTCCAAGGTGCTCGACTTCTTCCGGGACGGCACACCCGCGAAGGGCAGCTGCGCCGGTTTCCCCGCCGACCGGACGGGCCCCCCGGGACCGGCCGGCAACATGGCGGGAACCGTGAAACTCCCGTACTGCTCCGCTTCGCTGGTCCGCCCCCGCACCGCCCGCGACCAGGACAAGGCGCTCCTTCTCACGAACGGGCACTGCCACCCTGCGGGACGGCCGAAGCCGGGTGAAGTGATCACCGACAAGAACACACCCATCGAAGGCACCGTCATGAGCCCGGCGGGCCGCGAACTCGGCCCGGTGACCGGACGGGTCCTCTACGCCACGATGACCGGAACCGACATCACGCTGGCACAACTGGACTCCACGTACGCGGAGATCCAGCAGAGGTACAAGGTTGAGGCATTCCCGCTGGCCTCGTCCTCTCCCGTGCCCGGGCAGAAGATCAAGGTGGCGTCCAGCTTCCTGGAGAGCGTCTGGTCGTGCCAGGCCGAGGCCGTGGTACCGACCCTCAAGGAGGGCGACTACACATCGACCCATGCCATCCGCTACGCGAAGGAATGCGACACCCGGCCCGGTAGCTCCGGCTCGCCCGTCATCGACGCCGAGACCCGGGAGCTCGTCGCCGTGAACAGCACCAGCAACCGCGACGGCAAGGAGTGCGAACTGAACAACCCCTGCGAGGTCGACGGGGCGGTCACGACCGTCCACCAGGGACGTGGGTACGCCACCCAGACCACGGCGATCGGCGCGTGCATCGGAGACGACAACACCCTGGACCTCAAGCGCCAGGAGTGCACCCTGCCGAAGCCCTGACCTGAGCCAGCACGACCTCACCCCCTCCCCTTCCGCCCCTCTGCCCACGGTGCCCTCCCGAAGAGAGCCCGGGGCGGGAGGGGCGGACCCCGTGCGTGCACGATCCTCGGCCATCCCTCATCGGTCCGCGCCCGAACCGCGAGGCGGCCGACTCGGGCCGACCGGGGCCGGTGCCGTCGCGCAGGTGCGAGGTGTTCCCGCGCGAGCGGACGCCGTTCCCGGGCCGTCGGTCAGGGGCCACTCCGCACCGACCAAGATCCGGGCCATGCGGACGCAGGCGACGACACGCTGCCCCTCCGCCCATGAGATGCGGACGCCGTCCCCTCCGGGCAGAGTGGGAGGGACCTGTTCGTACCGAGGTGGTCCCCCGTGGTCCCGCGTGCGGGAGAGGGACGGAGTGATGCGAGGATCGTCGTGACGTCGGAGTGATCGATGTTCAGGAGACGGCCGGCCGACAGCGGCGAGGACCTTCTGGTCCGGCTCGGGTCGCTGACCGCCAGGGCGCGGGAGCTGGCCGAGACGCAGCGCTCGCGTGTCGAGCTCGCCGTGGCCCTGCAGCGCGACATGCTGCCCTCGGACCTGCCCAGTTTTCCGGGCGCCCGGCTGGCCGTCCGCTACGAGCCCGCCAACCACGGGCTCAACGTCGGCGGTGACTGGTACGACGCGTTCTCCCTGCCCGGGGGGCGGATCGGGATGTCCATCGGTGACGTGCAGGGGCACAACATCGAGGCCGCCGCCTTCATGGGACAGGTCCGGGTGGCACTGCGCGCGCTGGCCTCGGTCACCGAAGACCCGGGAGAGCTGCTCGGCCGCACCAACGACCTGCTCGTCTCGCTGGACGCCGACCTCTTCGCCACCTGCACCTTCCTGCGGCTCGACCCCGCTGCCGGCACCCTGGAGTGCGCCCGGGCCGGTCACATCCCCCACATCTGGGCCACCACCGACGGCCGCTCCGGCATCGACGACAGCGAGGGCGGGCCTCCTCTCGGTGTGCTGCGGGGCGTCGACTATCCGGCCACGCGCCACCGGCTCACCGCCGACGGTGTCTTCGTCCTCCTGACCGACGGGGTGGTGGAGGGGCCCTCGCTCCACATCGACGAGGGCCTGGACCGGGTGACGAGGCTCGCCGGGATCGCCGCCGTCGCCGGACTGGACGTCGACGCGCTCGCCACCGCCGTCATGAAGCTGGCGGCCACCGTGGGGCACGAGGACGACGCGGCCGTCCTGGTCGTCGGCTATGACGGCGGTCCGGCCCGGTCGGCGGCCGAGCAGTGAGGGAAGGGGCTCGCTTCGCGCGGGTCGGTCCCCCGGGCCCGCCCGGGCTGCCGGACGGCGGCGCCCGACACGCAGGGGCCTTGCACGGTCGTGGCGGCCCGGCCGGTGTCTGATGGCTGACGTGTGGGAAATTCGGCAGTACCGGACCTCCACGGAGGCGGCTCTGATGTCGCTGGCCGTGGCCGTTTGCTACTACGCGGCCGGACGGCTCGGCCTGATGGGACGCCTCGTCGTCGAAGGCGTGGTGGTCACCCCCATCTGGCCCCCCACCGGCGTCGCCGTCGCCGCCCTGTTGCTGCTCGGCGCGCGGGTCTGGCCCGGTATCGCCCTCGGCTCCTTCCTCGTCATCGCCTCCCTCACCACTCCGGGTCCCACCACCGTGATCACCGTGGTCAGCAACACCGTCGCGCCGCTCTGCGCCTTCCTGCTGCTGCGGCGGGCCGGCTTCCGGCGCGACATGGCACGGCTGCGGGACGGACTCGCCCTGGTCTTCCTCGGCGGGTTCGGCGCCATGACGATCAGCGCGACCGCGGGGGTCGGACTGCAGGTGGCGAAGAGCTCCCTGGACGCGAGCGAGTTCTGGCCCGTCTGGCTGGCCTGGTGGGTGGGCGACACGATGGGGGTGCTCCTCGTCGCCCCCCTGGTGCTCGTCCTCGCGGAGCCGGCCGGACGGTTCCGGATGCGACGCTGGAAGGAGGCCGCCTTTCTGGGGCTGACGACCCTGCTCCTCATGCCCATGGTCGTCCTCAGCTCGATGAGCATGCTCTTCCTCGTCTTCCCCCTGCTGGTCTGGGCGGCGCTCCGCTTCGAGCTCGCCGGAAGCATGCTGTGCGCGCTCTACGCCTCCGTGCTCACGACCTTCGAGGCGACCTCCGGGCAGGGGGCGTTCCTCCACCTCACGGACGTCGAGATCATGGCCAAGCTCCAGGCGTTCAACGGTTCCGCCGCGCTGACCGCCCTGCTGCTCGCCTCCGTCATCACCGAGCAGCGCGCGACCCGGCGGTCGGTGCGCCGCGCCTGCCAGGAACTGGCGGAGGTCCTGGAGCACCTCGCGGCGGGCGAGCCCTCACCGGATCCACCCGGCGCCGCCGAGAGCCGGGCGGCGCCACCCGGCGGGCACCGGAATCCGTGATCCCCGCGCCGGTTCCGGCGCGGGGATCGTCGAGCTGCGCCGCGGCCGGGAGCCGACCCGCGTCCCCGGCGGCGGCGTGTCGCGGGCCTGCCACGCAGCCCACGCGGCCGCTGCCGGACACGCGTCCGGGCTCAGGCCACGCCGTCCTCCCACCACCACGACTGCGAGCCGTAGGCGTACTCGACCCGGGAGTCCACGTGCTGCCACGACACCGTGTACGTCTCCAGACCCGAGTACCCGCAGGTCTCGGCCTGCTGGTAGATGCTCTTCGTGGACAGCCCGGAGATGGCGACGTCCGCGGCGATGCCGTACAGGTGCATGGAGTTCGAGGCGCCGCCCACCGAGGAGTTGTGGGAGATGCTGCGGAAGCCGGAGTTGATCGTGACGGCCCGGTCGCCGCACTTCTTGCGCAGCGCCTCCAGTTTGTACATGGTGCGGCGGACGTTCTCCTTCACGGTCGCCGCGCCCACCTTGCCGCCCGAGAAGCCCGAGCCGTCCTTGCTCTGGAACTCGGAGAAGTCGAAGTGCGCGGTCGATCCGTCGGAGCTCTCCAGCGCGTTGAGACGGCTGAAGGTCTGGGGCCCGGCCACCCCGTCGGCGGAGAGCCCGTACGCCGCCTGGAAGCGGCGCAGCGCCGCGCCGGTGCCGGGGCCGAACTGACCGTCGACGGTGACGTACGTCTGCTGGGCCGAGCTCGCCGCCCATCCGGCGATCCGGATCTGGAGCTCCGTGACGGCCGCGCCGCTCGCGCCCTGGGCGAGCTGCGAGGGCCAGCCGTACGCGGCGGCCGGGGAAGCCAGGACCAGACCGCCGCCGACGGCCAGCCCGGTGGCCGCGGCCGCGCCGGCACCGAGGCGCAGCAGGGAGCGGCGGGACAGGTCGGATGCCGATGTCATGGTGAACTCCTCTTTTCCTAGTACCAGTTGTGGGACTGCCAGAAGGACCATGCCCCGCACGGCGTGCTGTAGCGGGACTTGATGTAGTCGAGTCCCCACTCGATCTGGGTGGCCGGGTTGGTCTGCCAGTCGGGGCCCGCCGCGGCCATCTTGTCGCCGGGCAGGGACTGCGGGATGCCGTAGGCGCCGGACGAGGGGTTCGTCGCGTACACCTTCCACGTGCTCTCGCGGATCCAGAGGTTGTCGAGGCAGCCGAACTGGCCGCTCACGGACCAGCCGTGCTCGGCGATCTTCCACTGTGCGGTGATCTTCACCGTACGGGCCACCCGCATCGCGTTCATGGTCGCGGAGCCCGCGACACCGTCGGCGGACAGGCCGTTCGCCTGCTGCCAGGACGTCACCTTGGACTTGGTGCCGTCGCCGTAGGCACCGTCGGCCGTGGCGCCGGCCTTGCGCTGCACCTCCTTCACCTTGTTGTGCAGGGCGAGTTCGGTGCGGCTTCCGTAGTCGCCGTCCTCGGCGAGCCCGTTGTCATGCTGGAAGGAGCGGACCGCGGCGGTGGTCTGCGCGCCGTAGACGCCGTCGATCCCGCCGGCCGGCAGATAGCCGATGCCCGCGAGGTTGCGCTGGATCCAGGTGGTGGAGTCCAGGGCGTGCGCGGGGACGGAGGGCGCCAGTACGGCGAGCAGGGCGGCGGCCAGCACGAGCGCCGCCTGGGCGAGCGGGAGGCGGCGCCGGAGGTCCGGCGTTCGGGTGGGTATCACTCGGAGTCCTTGTCTTCGCGGTGGAGCGGGAGCAGCCGAAGTCATGCTGCTGCCGGGGCAGTTGCTTCGGAGCCTCTCGCGAGCGATACGGGACGGGATCGGGACGCGCGGGACGCCCGGGGGCGTGCGAGACGGGATGGGATGGGGCGGGACGACTCGCGTCACGAGGCTTGTGGCGCAGATCACTCGCGCGGGCCCCGGAGGTCTGTGAGTCCGCCGTGTCGCGGGTGTCCCGTTGTGACAAAGTCCTGCCGCAGGCAGCGGCACGTTGTTCGTGAACTCCCTTTCCTGCAAAGGGAGTTCATTACGGGGGAGAGACTTCGAATGACTGCTCTCGAGAAGCAGACGCAGGACGAGCGCGGTCGGCGGGACGCCGAGCTCAGGGCCGTCCGCGCCCGGGTCCTGGCGGGGATGCGCCGGATCAAGGAGGAGTTCGGCCTCAGCTATGGCCGGCTCGCCGAGAAGACGCACTACAGCCGCTCCTCCTGGGAGCGCTTCCTCAACGGGAAGCAGTGGCCGAGCCGCGCCGCCATCCAGCAGCTCGCGGACGTGGTCGGACAGGACCCCACGCCCCTGATCACCCTCTGGGAACACGCCGAGAAGCTGGCCCGCAGGAGCAGACGCGAGGGGGCCGGGCCAGAAGTCCGGGACGAGCAGGAGCCGGAGCGGGGAGAGCGAGTGGGGACGGGCCGCCTGGGCCCGGAGGCCCCGAGCGAGGCCCTCGGCGAGGGGCGGGACGAGGGTCGGGACGCGACGGCGCCGGGGCCGGAGGAGCAGGCGGTCCGGGGGAGGCACGTACGGGGTGGAGAGGCCGAACGGGAGAGGGGACCCGTACGGGAGGAGCGGCCCGCGCCGGGTGACGCGCCGGCCTCGTCCCGAGGGGCCGACGGCGCCGACGGGTCCGCGCGGGGCGGGGGCGGTCCCGGCGCGGAGCCCGCCGGTGACGCGGCCACGGCCACCGGGGCCCCGTCGGATCCGCACCGGTCCGGCGGGCCCGGGACGAGGCCCCGACCCGCCGGACGGGTGCGGCCCCTTGTCCACATGGCGATCGGCGCGGTCGTGGGCGCCCTGATCGTGATCGCCGTCCTCGGAGTGAAGTCCGCTCCGGAAGGCACACGGTCGGACGCGGGCAAGCCGACGGCGGGCGCCGAGAGTTCGGGGGTGACGGCGCAGGCCGCGGCCGAGCGCACGCCCGGCGCCGAGTCCGACCACCCCCTGCCCGGCTGCTCCGGGGAGTCGTGCCTGGGGCGCGAACCGCAGACGATGAACTGCCAGTGGGACGCGAAGACCGTCCGGCTCCTGTACCTGCGAGGGCTCCGGATCCAGCTCCGGCACAGCCCCGCCTGCCAGGCGGTCTGGGGGCGGCTGGAGAACGGGGCGATCGGCGACGGCGTGATCATCACCGACAAGGGCAGCCGGACGGAGGAGTCCACCATCCGGGTGGACCGCGACACCTACACGCGGATGCTGTCGGTGGCCGAGTACCCCCTGTCGACCATCTCCCTCTGCGGAGTGATCCCGAAGGTCAAGGAGCAGGAGTGCGACCCCCCGCAGGACGCCCCGCAGCCCTGAGGCGGTGACGCCGGGCGGATCCCGGGGCGTCCCGAGAAGCCGACGCGCCCAAGTCTGAGGTGCGGGACTCGCTGATGGGACAGGGGGGTTGCTCATAGCATTCGGCCGCCGCTCCGCGTCGTGCGGGGCGGCTTCCGAACACATGGGGAGAGACGATGAGCGACCTGCCGATGCCGCGTCCACGACGGCGCGCGCTGCTGTCCGGGGCCTTCGCCCTCGGTGCCGGAGCGGTCCTGGGGACCGCGCTGCCGGGGACCGCGCGCGCCGCCGCGGGGGCCGCGCTCGCCGGACCGGTGATCTCCGGGTGCGCGGCCTGGGGCGCCCGACAGCCGAGCACCCCGGTGAAGCTGCTGGCCACCGGGCCGCAGAAGATCATCGTCCATCACACCGCGACCCCGAACAGCACCGACTACTCGCAGGTGCACGCCTTCGAGCTGTCCCGGTCGATCCAGGCCGACCACATGGACGCGCGGGGCTGGATCGACTCGGGCCAGCACTTCACGATCAGCCGCGGCGGCTGGATCACCGAGGGCCGGCACTCCAGCGTCGCCGCGCTCGCCGCCGGGACCCAGCAGGTCGAGTCGGCGCACTGCACCGGCCAGAACACCGTCGCCGTCGGCATCGAGAACGAGGGCACGTACACGTCGGTGGACCCGCGGTCGGCGCAGTACGCGAAGCTGGTCGACCTCTGCGCGTACATCTGCTCCCAGTACGGGCTGCGGGCCTACCAGATCTTCGGGCACCGGGACTTCAACAACACCGAGTGCCCCGGCGACCGGCTGTACGCGCTGCTGCCGCAGCTCCGGGCCGACGTCGCCGCCCGGATCGGCGGCAGCCCGGCGTGGGGCGGCTGGCCGGTGGCGCGGCTCGGCGACTCGGGTGAGCGCGTCAGGTCGCTGCAGTACCTGCTCGACTCCCGGGGCGCCACGGTCGTGGCCGACGGCTCGTTCGGGCCGGCGACCGAGGGCGCGGTGCGGACGTTCCAGACGACCAACCGGGCCGGGGTCGACGGCGTGGCCGGAAACCAGACCTGGCACCAGCTCGCCCACCCGCTCGCGCGCGGGGCGCAGGGCGACGCCGTGAAGGCGTTGCAGGGCCAGCTCAACGCGCGCGGTCAGGCGCTGGTCGTCGACGGCAGCTTCGGCCCGGGCACCGAGGCGGGAATGCGGGCGTTCCAGACCTCGGCGAGCCTGCCGGCCGACGGCGTGGCGGACGCCCGCACCTGGAGCCGGCTGCTGGCCTGAGCGGTCGGGATCCCGCTACGGGAGAGGGGGGGGGGGGGGGGGGGGGGGGGGGGGAGCCCCCCCCCCCCCCCCCCCCCCCCCCCCTTCCGCGCGGCGACGGCCGCCCCTGGAGGCGGCCGTCCGGGCCGGCTCAGCCGCCGATCAGGAGCGCCTGGTCCAGGGCCTGGAGAAAACGGTTCGTCGTCGCCCGGTCCCGCACCGCGAGCCGCAGCCAGTGCCGGTCGAGCCCCGGGAAGGTGTCGCCCCGGCGGGCCGCGAACCCCAGTGACCGCAGCCGCTCCCGCACCGCGTCCGCGCCGTCGATCCGCACCAGCACGAAGGGGCCCTCCGCCTCCGCGACCGTACGCACCTCGTCGAACTCCGCCAGCCCGGCCAGCAGATGGGCCCGCTCCACGCCGATCCGGTGCGCCGCGTGCTCGGCCTCCGCGAGCGCCGCCCGCGACATGCACGCCTCCGCCGCCACCAGGGCGGGCGTCGACACCGGCCACAGCGGCTGCGCGCGCTCCAGGGCCGTGACCGTCTCCGGCTCCGCGAGGACGTAGCCGATCCGCAGCCCGGCGAGCCCCCAGGTCTTGGTGAGGCTGCGCAGCACCACCAGCCCCGGCACGTCGGTCCGCCCGGCCAGCGACTCCCGCTCGCCCGGCACCGCGTCGATGAACGCCTCGTCGACCACCAGCGTCCGACCCGGCCGGGCGAGCGCCGCGATCGACGCGGCCGGGTGCAGCACCGAGGTCGGGTTCGTGGGGTTCCCGATCACCACCAGGTCCGCGTCCTCCGGCACCAGCGCCGGATCCAGCCGGAAGCCGTCCGCCTCGCGCAGCAGCACCCGGCCCACCTCGTGCCCGGCGTCCCGCAGCGCCGCCTCCGGCTCGGTGAACTGCGGGTGCACCACCACCGGCCGGCGCACCTCCAGCGCCCGCGCGAGCAGGACGAACGCCTCGGCGGCCCCGGCCGTGAGCAGGACCCGGTGCGCGGTCAGGTCGTGCCGCTCGGCGACCGCGGCCCGCGCGGCCCGGCCGTCGGGGTAGGCGGCGAGGCCGGCCAGCGAGTCGGCGATGCGCGCCCGCAGCCACTCCGGAGGGGTGTTCGTCCGGACGTTGACCGCCAGGTCGATCAGTTTCTCGTCCCGGACCTCGGCGTCACCGTGGTGGCGCAGGTCGTGGGCGTCGGTATCCGTATGGGTGTCCATGGCCGCCGTCGTGTGGGGGGTGGGGATCGTGGGGGGTGATCCGGGCTCGCCAGCGATGTACCCGTGAGCCCGGGGCAACAACCGTACGCCCGGGGCGTCTTCGTTCGGAAGAAACGGGACGGAAAGGGCCGCGGCGCACGTTGCGCCCCGTGATTTCCGTTTCGGTACGAGAAGGATGGAACCGCCACCCGCGGCCGCCCCCCGCCCCGCGGCCAGCAGCGCCGCCGCCTCCGCCACCGACGCCGTCCCCGTCGCCGCCAGCGGCGGCGCCGACGGATGCGGCACGGACACGGCCGCCAGCTCCCCGGCCGGGAAGGCGCGCACCGGCACCCCCAGCGCCGCCGCCGCCCCCGCGATCCCCGGCTCGGCCGCCCGCCGGTCCAGCGTGGCCAGCGACCGGACGGCCGCCCGCGTCAGCCCCGCCTCCCGCAGCACGGCGTCCACCAGCGCGAGGACCTCCGTCACCGGCACGCCGGACCGCGCCCCGACGCCGAGGTGCGCGGACGCCGTCCCATCCGATAGCAAAGGCGCATGGCTGTGGTCGTCGCGCTCGGCGCGTTCCTGATGACGCTCTTCGGCGGCTGGGTCGCGCAACGCGTCACCGACCGCCGCCACCTCGTCCTCGGACTCGCCGGCGGACTCATGCTCGGCGTCGTCGGACTCGACCTCCTGCCGGAGGCCCTGGAGACCGCGGGCGAGGACGTCTTCGGAGTGCCGCAGGCGCTGCTGCTCTTCGTCGGCGGCTTCCTCTTCGCCCACGTCATGGAGCGCCTCCTCGCCGTCCGCAGCGCCGCGCACGGCGTCGGGCCCGGCGACCGGGCGCCGCAGGTGGGCCTCACCGCCGCCGCCGCGATGGTCGGCCACAGCCTCATGGACGGCATCGCCCTGGGCGCCGCCTTCCAGGTCGGCGGCGGCATGGGCGCCACCGTCGCCCTCGCCGTCATCACCCACGACTTCGCCGACGGCTTCAACACCTACACGATCACGAGCCTCTACGGGAACGCCCGCCGCAAGGCCCTCGCCATGCTCGTCGCGGACGCCGTCGCCCCGCTCGTCGGCGCCGCCTCCACCCTGCTGTTCACCCTTCCGGAGGAACTCCTCGGCAGCTATCTCGGGTTCTTCGGCGGCGCCCTGCTCTACCTCGCCGCGGCCGAGATCCTGCCCGAGGCCCACCACGACCACCCCGCCCGCTCCACCCTGCTGTGCACGGCGGGGGGCGTGGGCTTCATCTGGCTCGTCGTGGGCCTCTCCGGCGGCTGAACTCACCCGCAGTGCCCCACGAACCGCGCGGCGACCTCCGGGGCCCCCGCCCAGTGGGTGTGCACGTAACTCGCGTGCACCCCGCCCTGGACGAACCCCTCCACCCGCCGCTCAGGCTGCCGCAGCCCCCAGGCGGGGGTCGACCCCGCGCCCGGCTCGATCACCGTCCGGTGGAACTCGTGCCCCCGCATCCGCGCCCCGGCCGGGGCGAGGACGCCGTCGCTCACCGCGACGGCGTCGCGGTATCCGAGCGTGAGCCGCTCCGACATCCGCGCGTCGGCGTCGAGCACCCCGCACATCGGCGTGCCGTCGAGCGACCGCGCCAGGTACAGCAGCC
Organism: Streptomyces sp. NPDC104202; assembly: GCF_055584185.1. Lineage (NCBI taxonomy): Bacteria > Bacillati > Actinomycetota > Actinomycetes > Kitasatosporales > Streptomycetaceae > Streptomyces > Streptomyces sp. NPDC104202. The sequence goes on from NZ_JBVJMN010000023.1 coordinate 26,537, forward strand.
CGGCGCACTCGGCGGCGACGGGCGCGCCCGACGCGGCGAGCCCGGCCACGGCCTTCCGCAGCGGCTCGTTGGCGGACAGCTCGGGGCCGTACATCTCGGGGAACCCACCCCCTATGACGAGCCCGTCCGTCCCCTCGGGGAGGGTCTCGTCCCGCAGCGGGTCGAACGTGACGACCTCCGCGCCCGCGGCGGTCAGCAGCTCCGTGTGCTCGGCGTACGAGAACGTGAACGCGGCCCCGCCCGCGACGGCGATCACCGGTCCGCGGCCTGACACGGCCCGCCCGGCGCCCGTCCACGGCCCGTGCGGCTGCCACGGCTCGGCGTCCAGCGGCGGAGCCGACCGCGCGAGCGCCAGCAGCGCCTCCAGGTCGCACCCGGCCCGCACCTGCTCCGCCTGCGCCGCCACCGCCTCCACGGCCTGCGCCTGCCGCTCGGCGACCGGCACGAGACCGAGGTGCCGGGACGGCGTCGCCACCGCGGGCGCCCGCCGCAGCACCCCGAGCACCGGGACGCCGGACTCCCCGAGGGCCTCCCGCAGCAGGTGCTCGTGGCGGTCGGTCGCGACCTTGTTGAGGATCACCCCGCCGATCCGCACCTCCGGGTCCCAGGACGCGAAGCCGTGCACCAGCGCCGCCACCGACCGCGACTGCGAGGACGCGTCGACGACGAGGACCACCGGCGCCTTGAGGAGCTTCGCCACCTGGGCGGTGGACGCCAGCTCGCCCTGGTCGGCGGCGCCGTCGTACAGGCCCATGACCCCCTCGACCACGGCCAGGTCGCAGCCGCGCGCGCCGTGCAGGAAGAGCGGCGCGACCAGCCCCGTCCCGCACATGTAGGAGTCGAGGTTGCGGCCCGGCCGGCCGGTGGCCAGGGCGTGGTAGCCGGGGTCGATGTAGTCGGGCCCGACCTTGTGCGGCGAGACGGCCAGACCACGGCCGGCGAACGCGGCCATGAGGCCGGTCGCGACCGTGGTCTTGCCCGCGCCCGAGGAGGGCGCGGCGATGACGAGACGTGCTACCACTCGATGCCCCGCTGGCCCTTCTGACCGGCGTCCATCGGGTGCTTGACCTTGGACATGTCGGTGACGAGGTCGGCGAAGTCGACCAGCTCCCGGGGCGCGTTGCGGCCGGTGATGACGACGTGCTGGTGCCCCGGGCGGTCCCGGAGCACCTGGACGACCTCCGCGGTGTCTATCCAGCCCCAGTGCAGCAGGTAGGCGAACTCGTCCAGCACGTAGAACGTGTACTTCTCCTCGGCGAGGTCCCGCTTGACCTGCTCCCAGCCCTCCCGCGCCTTCTCCTCGTGGGACTGCTCGCCCTCGGCGACCTCGCGCTGGATCCAGGACCAGCCCTCGCCCATCTTGTTCCAGGTGACCGTGCCGCCCTTGCCGGTCTCGCCGAGCGCCTTGAGGGCGTTCTCCTCGCCGACCCGCCACTTGGCGGACTTGACGAACTGGAACACCCCGATCGGCCAGCCCTGGTTCCAGGCGCGCAGCGCCATGCCGAACGCGGCGGTCGACTTCCCCTTGCCGACGCCCGTGTGCACCATCACCAGCGCCCGGTTGCGGCGCTGACGGGTGGTGAGACCGTCGTCGGGCACGACGGTCGGCTGTCCCTGCGGCATTAAGCGGCCCTCCATGCTGTCTGCGGTGTCTGTCCTGCTGCCTGTACGTCCCGGACGAGGCCGGCGATCGAGTCCGCCCGCAGCTCGTCCAAGGTCACTGCGGTGCCCGCGAGTTCACCCGCGAGCCGGCCGGCGAGCCCCAGCCGCACCGGCCCGGTCTCGCAGTCCACGACCACGCTCGCCGTCCCCTCGGCGGCGTGCAGCCGCGCGGCCCGGGAGGCGAGCGCCAGCGGGTCCCCGCCGGCCCGCCCGCCGGTCGCCCGGCCGTCGGTGACGACGACCAGCAGCGGGCGCCGCGAGGGGTCCCGCAGCCGCTCGACGCGCAGCACGTCGTGGGCCTTGAGCAGACCGGCCGAGAGCGGCGTGCGGCCGCCGGTGGGGAGCTGCTCCAGGCGGGCCGCGGCCGCGTCCACGGACGACGTCGGCGGCAGCGCCACCTCGGCGTCCCGGCCCCGGAAGGTCACCAGGCCGACCTTGTCGCGCCGCTGGTAGGCGTCGAGCAGCAGCGACAGGACCGCGCCCTTGACCGCGCTCATCCGCTGCCGGGCCGCCATCGAACCGGAGGCGTCCACCACGAAGAGCACCAGGTTCCCCTCGCGCCCCTCCCGGGTCGCCTGCCGCAGGTCGTCCCGGCGGACCACCAGACCGGGTCCGGACCGCCCGCGCGCCTTCTGGTGCGGCGCGGCGGCCCGCACCGTCGCCGACAGGTGCAGCTTGGTCAGCGCGCCCCGGGGGCGCACCGACCCGGTGGTCCTGCCGTGCTCGGTGCGGGCCCGGGAACGGCGCCCGGCCGCGCCCTCGCCGAGCCCCGGGACGCTCAGCGTCCGCGTACGGAACGGCTCGGCGGCCCGGACGGCGGCGCGCTCGCCCGCGCCGGACCCGGAGGGCGCCCCCGGCGCCGGCGCGGGGGTCTCCTCGGGCGCCGGGGCCTCCTCGGGCTCCGCCCGGTCCTCGGACGCCGGGAGCTCCTCGGAGGCCGGACCCTCGCCCTGCGGCGGAATGCCGCCCCCGTCGGGACCGCCGCCGGGGCCTCCGTCGGGACCGCCGTCGCCGGGGCCGTCGGGCTCCGGGTCCTCGTCGGGGTCCTCGCCCGCGAACTGCTCCAGCGTCTCGTCGAGCTTGTCCTCGTCGAGGCCGGGCGCGTCGAACGGCGAGCGCCGGCGGCGGTGGGGGAGGGCCAGCAGCGCGGCCTGGCGCACGTCCTCCGAGGTGACCTCGGTCCGTCCCGCCCAGGCGGCGAGCGCGGTCGCCGTCCTGGCCATCACGAGGTCGGCGCGCATGCCGTCCACCTCGAACGCGGCGCAGGTCGCGGCGATCTGGAGCAGCACCGCGTCCCCGAGGACCACCCGGGGGAGCAGCTCCCGCGCGGCGGCGATCCGTCCGCGCAGCCCGGCCTCCTCGTCCGCCCAGCGCGCGGCGAAGGCGGCCGGGTCGTCCTCGAAGGAGAGCCGCCGCCGCACGACCTCCACCCGCTGCTCGGGCACGCGCGAGGCGGCGACCTCGACGGTCAGCCCGAAGCGGTCGAGCAGCTGCGGCCGCAGCTCGCCCTCCTCCGGGTTCATCGTCCCGACCAGCAGGAAGCGGGCGGCGTGCCGCACCGAGACGCCTTCGCGCTCGACGTACGAGGAGCCCATCGCGGCCGCGTCGAGGAGCAGGTCGATCAGGTGGTCGTGGAGGAGGTTGACCTCGTCGACGTAGAGGATGCCCCGGTGGGCGTCGGCGAGGAGCCCCGGCTCGAACGCCTTCACCCCGTCGGCGAGCGCCTTCTCGATGTCGAGCGCGCCGACGAGCCGGTCCTCCGAGGCGCCGACGGGCAGCTCGACCATCCGGGCCGGCCGCGCCCCGGACTCCAGGACCTCGTGCGGCCCGTCCGGGCAGCCGGGGTCGGGCGCGCCCGGGTCGCAGCTGAACCGGCAGCCGGTGACCACCGGGACCTCCGGCAGCAGGGCGGCGAGCGCGCGGACGGCGGTGGACTTCGCGGTGCCCTTCTCGCCCCGCACGAGGACTCCGCCGACGGCCGGGCTGACGGCGTTCAACAACAGCGCGAGCCGCAGGTCGTCCATGCCGACGACGGCGGTGAACGGATAGCGGGTGCTCATCGGGTGGTCCTCTCCTCGGGTTCGGTCGGCTCGTGCCCCGCGGGGCGGACCCGCGTCACGGCGCACCCGGCGGGACGAACGGCAGTCCCGCCGGCGCGCCCCGCTCGATCAGCCGCAGCAGCGCGTCGGTGTCCGCGTGTTCCTCGATCAGGTCGCCGAGCCGGTCCAGCTGCTCCTCGCGCAGGGTGCCGAAGGACGTGTCGGGCGCCGGGACGAACCGCCGTCCCGAGGCCGCCGCGACCTCCCGCAGGAACGCCCTGCGGAAGCCGTCGCTCTCCAGGGAGCCGTGCCAGTGAGTGCCCCACACGGCGCCGACCCGGCAGCCGTCGAGGAACGGCTCCCCGCCCTCCACGGTCGCGACGCCGTGGTGGATCTCGTAGCCCTCGACGCGTTCGCCGAGGGCCTCGCCGACCGGCCGGGCGAGGGTCTTCTCGCGGGCGAACCGGACGCGCACGGGCAGCAGGCCGAGGCCCTCGACGGCTCCGGCCCGGGACTCCACCTCGTCGTCGATGTGGGCGCCGAGGACCTGGAAGCCGCCGCAGATGCCGAGCACCGGCCGCCCCCCGGCCGCGCGCCGGGCCAGCTCGTCGGCGAGCCCGCGCTCCCGGAGCCAGGCCAGGGCCTTGACCGTCCCGCGGGTGCCGGGGACGACGACCAGGTCGGCGTCGACCAGTTCCTCCGGCCGGTCCACGAACCGGACGACGACGCCCGGCTCGGCGGCCAGCGCGTCGACGTCGGTGAAGTTCGACATCAGCGGCACGGCGCAGACGGCGACCCGCAGCACGTCGGCGCCGACGGGCGGCGCGACGACGGACTCGCGGACGGTGCCGCGCAGCGAGACCCGCAGGCCGTCCTCCTCGTCGATGCCGAGCCCGTGCGCGTACGGCAGGACGCCGAAGGTCGGCCGGCCGGTCAGGCCGTGGAGCATGTCGAGGCCGGGTTCGAGCAGGGTGACGTCGCCCCGGAACTTGTTCACCAGGTAGCCGGCGACGAGGGACTGGTCCTCGGGGCCGAGCAGCGCCGTCGTGCCGAAGAACTGGGCGAAGACCCCGCCCCGGTCGATGTCGCCGACCACCACGACGGGCAGCCGCGCGGCCCGCGCGATGCCCATGTTCACGATGTCCGTGCGCCGCAGGTTGATCTCGGCCGGACTGCCCGCCCCCTCGCAGATCACGGCGTCGTACATGCCCCGGAGTTCCTCCAGGCACGCCAGGACGGGCTCGAGGAGTTCCTTCTGCCGTCCCCCGTGGTAGCCGCGGGCGCTCAGTTCGCCGACGGGCCTGCCCATCAGGACGACCTGGCTGGAGCGGTCGCTGCCGGGCTTGAGCAGCACCGGGTTCATCAGCGCGGTCGGCTCCACGCGGGCGGCCTGGGCCTGCATGGCCTGGGCCCGCCCGATCTCGGCGCCCTCGCGGGTGACGAAGGAGTTGAGGGACATGTTCTGTCCCTTGAACGGCGCCACCTTCAGGCCCCGGCGGACCAGCCAGCGGCAGATTCCGGCCGTCACCACGCTCTTGCCGGCGTCGGACGTGGTCCCGGCGACGAGCAGTCCGCCACCCCTCATGCGTTCCTCCGCTTCAGCGCGCTCACGATCAGCCGGCCGCCCACGCAGGCGGCCAGGGTCAGTCCGGTGACCCGGCGGGACAGCCGGACCGCCCGCTCGATGTCGGCGACCTCGACCGGCCGCCCCTCCCCGTTGAGCACGGGCCGGTGCTCGACCCGCCCCCCGTAGGCGAGGGTTCCGCCGAGCCGTACGCCGAGGGCGCCCGCGAAGGCGGACTCGACCGGGCCCGCGTTGGGGCTGGGGTGCCGTGCCGCGTCCGCGCGCCAGGCCCGTGCGGCCCCGCGCGGATCGCCGCCCGCGACGGTGGCGAGGGCGGCGGTCAGCCGCGCGCCGGGCCAGCCGGCCACGTCGTCGAGCCGCGCCGAGGCCCAGCCGAACCGGCGGTGGCGGGGGGACTTGTGGCCGACCATCGCGTCGAGGGTGTTGACGGCCCGGAAGCCCACCAGCCCCGGCACGCCCGCGACGGCGCCCCAGAAGAGGGCGCCGACCACGGCGTCGGAGGTGTTCTCGGCGACGGACTCCACGACCGCGCGGGCCATCGCGGGCCCGTCCAGGGCCTGTGGGTCGCGGCCGCAGAGGTGGGGCAGCCGCTCCCGGGCCACCTCCAGGTCCCCGGCCTCCAGCGCCCCGCCGATCGCGCGGGCCTCGCGGCCCAGGGTCGTCCCGCCGACCACGGCCCACACGGCGGCGGCGGTCAGGGCGACGGAGGCGGCCCGGCTGTCCCGGACCGCGCGGGCGGCCAGGGCTCCGGCCGCGGCGGTGGCGCCGGCGCAGACGGCGGTGTGCAGCGCGCCCCAGCCCCGGTGGTCGTGGTGGAGGCGCTCCTCGACGGCGGCGGCCGCCCGTCCGAAGGCGGCGACGGGATGCCCGCGACGGGGGTCGCCGACCAGCCGGTCGACGGCGAGGCCGAGGGTCGCTCCGTACGCGAAGACACGGGTGGCTCTGGAAACGCTGCGGCTGCGGCCGGGCATGGCGCAATGTCCTCACTCAGGGTCCGCGCCCTGGATCGACGTGACCGGCGGCGAGAGTTCCTGACTCCCGGACCCTGGGGATCCGGTCACAGTGGCGGGACCGCGCCGGATTCGCACCGGACTTCCTCTGCTGCCGCCGTAATGGCCTCGGCAGTCCACCACGGCCCGAGAACAGCCGTCAACTCACCCTTGACCTGCGTCGCGTCACTGTGCGGAGCACCACAAACACGACGGCCGGGCGGCCCGCACCCGAAGGTGCGGACCGCCCGGCCGAGGTACCGGGGACCGTCAGACGACGATCAGGTAGATGCCGTACGCCACGGCCGCCAGGCACAGGGCGAAGCAGGCATAGGCGCCGGTGCGGGCCAGGGCGGCGGAACCGCCCTGGGCGGCGGCCTGCTCCTGCTTGGAGAGGCCGATGACGCCGAGGGTGAAGAGGCCCACCAGGGCGACGGTCGCCACGAGGCTGACTCCGAAGACGGAGCCGAGGGCTGCCCAGTCGATCTTCATGTCGTTGGTTCCTTACACCGCGGCCGCGGGGGCGGGGGGAGCGGCCGGGTCCGTGGGAGCCGGCGCGGGGATGGTGGTCTTGAGGTCCTCGTCCGCGACGGCGGCGACGGAACCGGCCGGCGGCGGGGTGACGGCGGCGATCGCCGTGGTCACCACGCCCGCGGGCTCGGGGGCGTCGAGGTCGTCGGCGGTGACGTTGTGCTGGTCGACCGGCTTGCGGCGGGAGAGCGCCCAGATGACGGCCGAGCCGGCCACCAGCAGGACCGCGACGGCGGCGATGCCCCAGGTGCCCTGCTTGGTAAGGAACTCGGCGCCGGCGCCCACCAGGCCCGCGGCGGGCAGGGTCAGGCCCCAGGCGACGAACATCCGGGTCGCGGTCGACCAGCGGACGACGCCGCCCTTGCGGCCGAGGCCGGCGCCCATCACGGCACCCGAGCAGGACTGGGTGGTCGAGAGGGAGAAGCCGAGGTGCGAGGAGGCCAGGATGACCGTGGCGGCGCTGGTCTGGGCGGCGAAGCCCTGCTGCGGCTTGAGGTCGGTGAGGCCCTTGCCCATGGTGCGGATGATGCGCCAGCCGCCGAGGTAGGTGCCGAGCGCGATGGCGACACCGGCGGAGACGACGACCCACAGCGGGGGGTTCGAGCCGGGGCTGACGACGCCCTGCGTGACCAGGGCGAGGGTGATGATGCCCATCGTCTTCTGGGCGTCGTTGGTGCCGTGGGCGAGGGAGACGAGACCGGCGGAGGCGATCTGGCCGACGCGGTAGCCCTTGGCGGTGTGCTTCTCGTCGGTCCTGGCGCCGATCTTGAACGTCAGCCGGGTGGCCAGCATCGCGGCGAGGCCGGCGACGATCGGCGCGGCGACGGCCGGGATCAGGACCTTGGTGACGATGGTCGGGGCGTTCACGGCGGACCAGCCGGCCGACATGACCGCGGCGCCGATGAGACCGCCGAAGAGCGCGTGGGAGGAGCTGGACGGCAGGCCCAGGAGCCAGGTCAGCAGGTTCCACAGGATGGCGCCCACGAGCGCCGCGAAGATCACTTCTGTACGAATGCCCTCTTCGTTGATGATCCCGCCGGAGATCGTCTTGGCGACCTCCACCGACAGGAACGCTCCGACGAGGTTCAGCACGGCGGACATGGCCACCGCCGTCTTGGGCTTGAGAGCACCGGTCGAGATGGTCGTGGCCATCGCGTTGGCGGTGTCGTGGAAACCGTTCGTGAAATCGAACACGAGAGCTGTCACGACCACAATGGCGAGCAGCAGCGTGATGTGTTCCATTTACCCAGGCAATCGTTTGACGTCAGTGGCTCGACGAACGTAGGCAACCTGGGTGAACGGAAGATGAACTGGGGCGGGCGGCGTGGTGTCCCTATCCGGTGTCAAGAGATTCCGCTTCGTGCCCGGCGGGGGTGGCTGTCCACGATGCGGTCACCCCGCGACCCGGGGTAATCCGGGCGTTCCCGGGGCACGTGCGACCTGCCCCGGTTCCTCCGGTGCCGCCCCGTTCCGCTCCCCGGACGGAACCATCCGACCGGGGGACCCCGCCGAGGAGACCCATGTCACTCCCCGGGGTGAGCCTCCGGCGGACCCCGCGCGCCCGCCCCCCGACCCCCGCCCGGGTCCGTCCGGTGGCACTCCGCCCGCACCCTGCCGACACTGGAGAGCGTGCGCCCGGCTACAGCGACGGCAGTGGCCGTCACCACCCTGATCGGTGTCGGCGCGGCCGCGGTGGCGGCCGGCCGGTACGCCAGCGACGTCGCCCTCAAGGTGCCGTCCGGACGTCCCCTCCCCGGGGACCCACGTCTGACCGTGCACGCCACGGGCCCGGACCGGATCACCCTCACCCGCAGCCTCGCCTCGCTGCGCCCCGGCACGTACGGCATCGAGGCCCCCGGCCTGCACGCCGTCGTCGGCCCCGTCCTCGACCGCGTCCCGCACACCGCCGACACCGTCGTCCGGCGCCTGGAACGCGTCGAGCTCGGCACCCCCGCCCCCGGCAGCCGCGTCCGCCTCACCCCCCAGCTGCACCGGGGCACCCCGGCCACCGCCCTCGGTCTGGACCACGAGGACGTCGAGATCCCCGGCGAACTCGGCCCGCTGCCCGGCTGGCTCGTGCACGGCCCGCGCAGCACCTGGGTGATCGCCCTGCACGGCCTCGGCACCACCCGCGAGCACCCGCTGAACGTGGTCCCCTTCTTCCACCGCCGCAAGATCCCGGTCCTCGTCCCCGCCTACCGCGGCGACGAGGGCGCGCCGCCCTCCCCGGACGGCCTCGCCCACCTCGGCGACTCCGAGTGGCGCGACGTCGACGCCGCCATCCGCTACGCCGTCCGCCGCGGCGCCTCCCAGGTCGTCCTGCACGGCTGGGGGACCGGCGCCTCGATGGCCCTGCGGGCCGCCGCCGAGTCCGGGGTCCGCGACCGGATCGCCGGCCTCGTCCTCGACTCCCCGGTCCTCGACCCGGAGGCCACCCTGCGCAACCTCGCCGCGGCCCACCACGTCCCCGGACCGCTGCTGCCGCTCGCCGTCCGCGCCGCCCAGGGCAGGACCGGCGCGCACGGCGGCCGCGTCGGGGCCGTCGCCGACCCGGACGCCCTGCGCGTCCCGGTCCTCCTCGTGCACGGCCCCGACGACACGATCGCCCCCTGGGGGCCGTCGGTGGAGCTCGCCGCCCGCCGCCCCGACCTGGTCGGCCTGCGGACCGTCCGGCAGGCGCCGCACGCGGCGATGTGGAACGCCGACCCCGTCGGGTACGAGGAGTCCCTGCGCCGCTTCCTCACCCCGCTGTTCTGACCCGCCCCCGCGAGGCCCTTGGGACCGGCCGCGCGCAGGGCCCCGGGGGCCGCACGGGTGCCGCCCCGGAGAGGCGTTCCGGCGGCAGTTGTGACGGGGCAGCGGATTCCGATTGGGCTTTCGGGCCGTCAGCGGGAAGACTGCCCCCGTGACGTCTCGAAAGCCCGATGAACCATTGGCGCGCAACTCCAGACTCCGACTCGTCCGCCCCCGGGCGCTGGCCACCGCCCGACGGGCCGTGACGACCCGGCGCACGAGGCCGGCGCCGCGGCCGCCCGAGGGCACTCCGCCCCGCGCGGAACTCGCCCGGCAGGCCCGGCAGGTCCTCGCCGACGCCGTACGGATCGCCCGCTGGGCCGCCGTCGAGCACGGCGCCGAGACCACCCTCCGCCCCGGCGCGGGGGCCGACACCGCCCGGGAACGGGCCGCCGTCGCCCTGGCCCTGACGCCCGGCCAGATCGGCGCCGGCTGGGACCGCGCCCGGCTCGCCGGACTCGTCGAGCTGCACGGCGACGCCGTCCGCCCCGGCTGGCGGCTGCACGCCTGGGACCGCGACGACTCCGCCGTGCTGCGCGGCTGGGTCGCCCTCTTCGACGCCTGGTCCCTGGTCCACCCGGCCCCCGAGGGGGTCGCGCCGGGCGCCGTCGCCGAGGTCGTCGAGGCCGTCCCGCAGGTCCTCTCGCTGCTCCAGCTCTCCCAGGGCCCGGTGCTCGTCCCCGCCCTCCTCGACCTCCTCGTCCAGCGCGTCGAGGAACTCCGCGAGGAGCGCTGCGAGGTGCCCGCCGCCGCACAGTCCCCGGAACCGGCGGAATCCCCCGGTACCGACGGCCTGCCCGCCCTGCTCGACTGGGCGCTCGAAGGGCTGGCCGCCGTCGGCGCGCTCACCCTCGACCCGGGCGCCGCCGAGCGCCACGCCACCCTGACCCCGCTCGGCAACTGGGCGGTCTGGGTCAAGCTGGAGCAGATCTGCGTCGCCGCGCAGAGCCCCGCCGGGAACATCGAGCAGTCGGCCGGCGCCATGCTCCGCGGCTGCGCCCGGCTCACCCCCGGCCCGGCCCGCGACGAGTACCGCGCCTGGCTCGCGGCCCGCACCCTGACCAGCGCGGTGACCGAGCTGCTCGCGGTCGCCCGGGGCGAGGACGCCCTGCTGCGCGGGCTCGCCTTCGAGGCGCTCCGCGTCGTCGGGGCGCCCGCCGAGGCCGAGGTCAGGGCCACCCTCGCGGAGCCGTCGCTGCGCCCGTACGCGCTGCTCTGGCTGGCGGAGTACGACGGCGCCGACCCGGACGACGCCCAGGAGGTGCTGAGCCGCGAGGAGGCGACCTGGCTGTGGGTGGACACCGCGGCCGCCGTCGCCGACCACGGCGAGAGCGCGCTGCTCGTCCGCCACCTCGACTCCGCGGTGCAGGGCACGGTCCCCGCGCTGCTCGACGAGGTCAGGGCGGTCGGCCATCCCCGGACCGTCCAGGTGCTGGTCGCCCTCGCCGCGGCCCACCCGGACCCGGCGCTCGCCAAGGCGGTCCGCCGGGCCGCCTTCCAGGTCCACACCGGCGGCGCGTGACGGCGGGACCGCCCCGGACCGGCTCCGGAGCCTCCCGTCCGGCCCGCGCCGGCAGGCCCCCCGGTCGGGCCCGGTCGGGCCCGGTCGGGCCCGGTCGGGACGGTCTAGTCGGCCGCGCCGGGGGTGTAGGTCCCGAAGCTCCAGATGTTGCCCTCGGCGTCCCGGGCCGTGTAGTCCCGGGAGCCGTACTCCTGGTCCGTCGGCGGCAGCACGATCTCGACGCCGTGGGCGGCCGCGCGGGCGTGGTGCTCGTCGACGTCGTCCACGTGCACGAAGACGCCCACCGGGCCGCCGCCGGCCATCAGCTTGTCGAACTCGCTGCCGGTGCCCTTGCTGCCCAGCATCACCATGCCGTTGCCGAAGGACAGTTCGGCGTGCGCGATCCGGCCGTCCTCGGCCTCGTACACGGCGGTCGCCGTGAAGCCGAAGCCCTCCGTGAGCTGGCGGATCGCCGCCTTGGCGTCCTGGTACGTCAGCGTCGGACAGATGTGCGGCGCCTCGGTCATCCCGTCACTCTCCCTCTCGATGCGGCCGAATGTGATCCGGATCTCAGTCTGGCAGTCGCCTCCGGCAACTCAGCGGAAGGTGTTGCACTGGGCCATGTCGCCCGTCCGGTAGCCCTGGTAGAACCACTGCTGCCGCTGCGCCGCCGAGCCGTGCGTCCAGTTCTCCGGCGTCACCCGCCCCTGGAAACGCTCCTGGATCCGGTCGTCGCCCACCGCGGCCGCCGCGTCCAGGCCGTCCCGGATGTCGTCGTCGGTGAGCCGGGTCAGCACCGGCCGGCCGGTCCGTTCGTCCGGGGTGGTCGTCGCGTGCCGCGCCCACACCCCGGCGTAGCAGTCCGCCTGGAGCTCGACCCGGACGGCGTTCGAGTTCGCGCCGGTCCGCCCGTCCTGGGCCCGGCTCAGGGTCCCCATCAGGTTCTGGATGTGGTGGCCGTACTCGTGCGCCACCACGTACGCCTGGGCGAAGGGACCGCCGGTCGACCCGAACTTCGTGCGCAGCTCGTCGAAGAAGCCCAGGTCCAGGTAGACCTGCCGGTCGCCGGGGCAGTAGAACGGGCCGACCGCGGAGGTCGCCGAGCCGCACGCGGTGCCGACCCGCTGGGCGAACATGACGGTGGAGGCGTTCCCGTAGGTCCCGCCGCGGCGGGCGTACTCGCTCCGCCAGAAGTCCTGGACGCTGTTGACGACGGCGACGATCCGGCAGTCCTCGCGGGTGTTGGCGTCCGAGCCCTTGCGGCACGTCTGGCCGACCTGGCCCGCCGAGGAGGCGCTCGCGGCCGGCTCGTCGCCGCCGCCGGAGAGGCCGAGCTGCTCGGGGCCGACGCCGAAGAGCACCCCCAGGACGAGGGCGATGAGGCCGATGATGCCGCCGCCGACGGTCGCCCTGCCGCCCGGGATGCGGCTGCCGCGGACGTCCCGCACCTCCGAGGTGTCCAGGTCGGCGTCGTCGTCGAACTGCACGGTCCACCACCCTCCGCGTCACTGCCGCGGCAGGGGCCGCCGCCTTGCGCCGAGTATCGAACGATCTACCGGCTTTCGCCCCTTTTGGTACTCATCGGCGGGAATGTGAGAAAACTCCGATCGGGCCCCCGTGCCCCACATGGCCGAAAACCAGTTGCAGACGCCCGTTAGACTGGCCGCATGGCCATTCTCCCTCGGGTGCATTAGCGGCGTCGAAGCCCGCCACCAGTCGTCCTTCCGCCGTTTCCCACCGCCCTGGAGTCTGTCCGTGATCACCGCTTCCGGCATCGAGCTGCGCGCCGGCGCCCGCGTCCTCATCGAATCCGCTTCCTTCCGCATCGCCAAGGGCGACCGCATCGGCCTCGTCGGCCGCAACGGAGCGGGCAAGACCACCCTCACCAAGTGCCTGGCCGGCGAGGGCCAGCCCGCCGCCGGCGCCATCGCGCGCTCCGGCGAGGTCGGCTACCTTCCGCAGGACCCGCGCACCGGCGACCTCGACGTCCTGGCCCGCGACCGCATCCTCTCCGCCCGCGGCCTCGACACCCTGCTCAAGAAGATGCGGGCGAACGAGGAGCGCATCGCGACCGGCTCCGGCGCCACCCGCGACAAGGCCATGCGGCAGTACGAGCGCCAGGAGACCGAGTTCCTCACCAAGGGCGGCTACGCGGCCGAGGCCGAGGCCTCCACCATCGCCGCCGCCCTCGGCCTGCCCGACCGGGTCATGGGCCAGCCGCTGCACACCCTCTCCGGTGGTCAGCGCCGCCGCGTCGAGCTCGCCCGGATCCTCTTCTCGGACGCCGACACCCTGCTCCTCGACGAGCCGACCAACCACCTCGACGCCGACTCCATCATCTGGCTGCGCGACTACCTGAAGACCTACCGCGGCGGCTTCATCGTGATCTCCCACGACGTCGACCTCGTCGAGACCGTGGTCAACAAGGTCTTCTACCTGGACGCCAACCGCTCCACGATCGACGTCTACAACATGGGCTGGAAGCTCTACCAGCAGCAGCGCGAGGCCGACGAGAAGCGCCGCAAGCGCGAGCGGCAGAACGCCGAGAAGAAGGCCGCCGCCCTCAACTCGCAGGCCGACAAGATGCGCGCCAAGGCCACCAAGACGGTCGCCGCGCAGAACATGGCCAAGCGTGCCGAGCGGCTGCTCTCCGGCCTGGAGGCCGTCCGCGCCTCCGACAAGGTCGCCAAGCTCCGCTTCCCGGACCCGGCGCCCTGCGGCAAGACCCCGCTCACCGCCGAGGGGCTCTCCAAGTCGTACGGCTCGCTGGAGATCTTCACCGACGTGGACCTCGCCATCGACAAGGGCTCCCGCGTCGTCATCCTCGGCCTCAACGGCGCCGGCAAGACGACCCTGCTGCGCCTCCTCGGCGGCGTCGAGCAGCCCGACACCGGCGAGGTCACCCCCGGCCACGGCCTCAAGCTCGGCTACTACGCCCAGGAGCACGAGACGCTCGACCCCGAGCGGACCGTCCTGGAGAACATGCGCTCGGCCGCGCCCGACCTCGACCTGGTGGACGTCCGCAAGACGCTCGGCTCGTTCCTGTTCTCCGGCGACGACGTCGACAAGCCGGCCGGCGTGCTCTCCGGCGGCGAGAAGACCCGGCTCGCCCTCGCGACCCTGGTCGTCTCCTCGGCGAACGTGCTGCTCCTCGACGAGCCCACCAACAACCTGGACCCGGCCAGCCGCGAGGAGATCCTCGGCGCGCTGCGCACGTACAAGGGCGCCGTCGTCCTGGTCACCCACGACGAGGGGGCCGTGGAGGCGCTCGACCCGGAGCGGATCATCCTGCTCCCCGACGGCGTCGAGGACCTGTGGGGCGCGGACTACGCGGACCTGGTGTCCCTGGCCTGACCCGCTCGCGCGGCTCCGGATGTGCCCGAGGGGCCCGGTCCGGAGCCGGAAGTGATCATGCGGAGCTGGATCATTCGGCTCATCGGTGATCCTTCATCTGAGTGAGGGTCTCTCGTACATCCCGGCGCGGTGCGCTGCCGAATCCTTCCGGCAGTCCCGCGCCGCACGTGTGTTCCCTTGTCGCCGCTGACCTGGCACTTCCCGTTCCGACCGGTACGGATGTGCCGTTCGAACCCACCGGAATGATGGATTCCGTCTGTGACGACGACGTACCCCTCCGCAAACCCGGCGGCACGGACCTTGTCGAATGGGTGGCCAGGACGCCGGAGAGGGGTGATCATGAGAAGTCCAGAGCGCACTTCCCATGAGGAGGCACGGGTGGCCGAGACTCTGAAGAAGGGCAGCCGGGTGACCGGCGCCGCGCGCGACAAGCTCGCGGCAGACCTGAAGAAGAAGTACGACTCCGGTGCGAGCATCCGGGCGCTGGCCGAGGAAACCGGCCGCTCCTACGGATTCGTCCACCGGATGCTCAGCGAGTCCGGAGTCACGCTGCGTGGACGCGGCGGAGCGACACGGGGCAAGAAAGCCGCCTCGGTCTGATCATCGGGGCGGCTCGACCGGGCCACCGGGTCTCTCGGTGGCCACCCGGTCGGCCCTGCGGCCGGCCAGGTGGTTACTGTGCAGTCACTTAGCACGTTCGCATGCAGTGCTGCACCGGAACCGGAGGCGCCCCATGACTACGCTCGCAGACTCTGAGCCCGTATTCGACAAGGACGGTGTACGGCTCACCGTCGAAGACGCCGTTGCCACGGTGACCCTGACCAACCCGGCGAAGCGCAACGCTCAGTCTCCCGCTCTGTGGCGGGCGTTGACGGAAGCCGGCCGGTCTCTGCCGGGCAGCGTGCGGGTCGTCGTCCTGCGCGGTGAGGGCCAGTCCTTCTCCGCCGGACTCGACCGGCAGGCGTTCACCCCCGAGGGCTTCGACGGGGAGCCGTCCTTCCTCGACCTCGCGCGCGGTTCCGACGCGGACCTCGACGCGGTCATCGCCGAGTACCAGGAGGCGTTCACCTGGTGGCGCCGCGGCGACCTCGTGTCGATCGCCGCCGTCCAGGGCCACGCCATCGGCGCCGGCTTCCAGCTCGCCCTCGCCTGCGACCTGCGGGTCGTCGCCGAGGACGTGCAGTTCGCCATGCGCGAGACCAGCCTGGGCCTCGTCCCGGACCTCACCGGGACCCACCCCCTCGTCTCCCTCGTCGGCTACGCCCGCGCGCTGGAGATCTGCGCCACCGGCCGCTTCGTCCAGGCGGAGGAGGCCGAGCGGATCGGGCTCGCCAACCTCGCCGTGCCCGCCGACGAGCTCGACGCCGCCGTACGGGACCTCGCCGGCGCCCTGCTCGCCGCGCCCCGCGACGCCGTCACCGAGACCAAGGCCCTCCTCCAGGGCGTCGCCGGACGCTCCTACGAGGAGCAGCGCGTCGCCGAGCGCGCCGCCCAGGCCCGCCGCCTGCGCGACCTCGCCGGCCTCGGCGACTGAAGCACGCGCTCTCGCCGCGCCGGGCGAAAGCGCGAGTACGTCCCGTACGAGCACTTCCACCCGGCACACCGAGAGCACGCACCGGACGCCGCAGGGCCGCCCTTCGGGCAACGAGGGGATGGTGACGACACCCCCTAGCGCAGCTCCGTGACCAGAACCGTGACCGCGGCCGCCCCGGAGGTGGCTGCGGCCACGGCGCTCCGGGCGGCCCGCGCGACGTCGAGGGGGCGCCGCCCCGCGGTCACGGCCAGTTCCACCCGGACGAGCTCGCCGGGCCCCCGGTGCACCGGGGGCCCCAGGACGTCCGTCACGCCCGCCACGCCCTCGACCCGCAGCACCGCGAGGGCGACCGGGTCGTCGGTCGCCGGCGAGGTCCGCCCCGGCGGGGGAGCGGCCGGTCCGGCCGGCGGCGCCGCGTCGAGCAGCTCCGTCACCCGCAGGTCCACATCGGCCACCGGCAGCCCGATCCCGTCGTCCGCCGCGACCAGCAGGGTCGTCCGCACCTCCTCGGCCAGCTCCGGCAGTGGCCGCCCCAGCAGCGCCCCGAACTCCGCCGTGACCCTGAGCGGCCCGTGCGGAAGGCCGCCCGGCGGCACCGGGAGCGGCGGCGCGGCCGTCTCCGTCCCGCTCCCGGGGAGGGGGCCGATCCGCAGCGCGCCCGGCGCCACCCCCCGAACGGCGGCAGCCGCCCGGCCGAGTACCTCCCGCGCCGCCCGCTCCGTGATCCACGCGCCGTCCTCCGCCGTTCCCAGCGGCAGCAGCCTGCCCGGCGCGAGGCGGTCGCGCACCGCCGCCGTCCAACCTTCAGCCGTCGTCATTCCCCCAGCCTGCCGCATCCCCGGGGCGAATAGGGGCAACCGCCCTTAGTGTGGGCGAGGAACCCCGAACTATCACAGAAGGGGCGATACCCGATGACTGACACCACTCCCTCCGGAAACCCCGCGTCGGACGAGAACCGCCGCACCTCCGTCACCAAGCGCGGTGGCGGCGCTCCGGCCGCCCGGGGCCGGACCACCATCGCCGACGGCGTGGTCGAGAAGATCGCCGGCCTCGCCGCACGGGACGTCGTCGGCGTCCACGCCATGGGCAGCGGGCTCTCCCGCACCTTCGGCGCCGTGCGCGACAAGGTCCCCGGCGGAGGCGGCGGAAAGGCGAGCGTCACCCGGGGCGTCAAGGCCGAGGTCGGCGAGGTCCAGACCGCGCTCGACCTGGAGATCGTCGTCGACTACGGCGTCTCCATCGCCGACGTCGCCGGCGACGTCCGGGAGAACGTCATCGCCGCCGTGGAGCGGATGACGGGCCTCGAGGTCGTCGAGGTCAACATCGCGGTCAGCGACGTGAAGCTGCCCGACGAAGAGGACGAAGAGCCGGAGTCCCGGCTTCAGTAGCCGTCGGCACCCCGGCGGTACGGGCACGGAAAGGGGCTCAGGATGAGCATGGCGGTGGTCGGCCTGCTGGCCGGCATGGCCCTCGGCTTCGCCGGATACTTCGGCGGCTTCGGGGCGTTTCTCCTGGTCGCGGCCTTGGGCGCGGTCGGCTTCGTCGCCGGCCGCTTCCTCGACGGCGACCTCGAACCCGGCGATCTGCTGCGCGGCCGCGACCGCGGCGACCGGCGGCGGTGACGCGGGGTGGTGACCGACCCGGCGCGGGACCGGGGGGCGACGAAGGTCGCCGACCGGGTCTTCGCGAAGATCGCAGCCCAGGCTGCCAGGGAGGCCCTGGACGCCGTGCCCGAGGGCGGCTCGCGGCCGCACGCCTCCGTCGTCGTCCACCGTGACGTCGCCCGGGTCTCGGTCAGCCTCGACCTCGACTACCCCTCCGACATCGGCCGCCGGTGCGGGGCCGTCCGGAGCCGGGTCCGCACCCGCATGGAGGAGCTCGCCGGCCTGGAGGTCCACGAGGTGGCCGTCCACGTCGAACGCCTGCACTCGCCCCTCACCCGGCAGGCCGCACACCGGGAGCGCCTCGCATGAGCCCCGCCGCCGACCCGTCCCGCCCCGGCGCGGAGCCGGTCGCCCTCGCGCCGGGCGACCCCGGCACCGGTGCCCCGGGTCCCGTGCCGGTCCTCGCCGACGCCCCCGCGCGCCGCGTCCGGCGCTTCTGGTCCGTGCGCCGCATCCCCGCCGCCCTCGTGGCGGCGGTCGTCCTCGGCGCCACCGGACTGCTCCTGTACGACGTGGCCGCCGTGCGGGCGGACCACTCCGCCATGGCCTGGCGGCGGGAGCTAGCCGACGGCCTGGCGACCCGGCCCCTCGACAGCACGGCGGTCGTCGCCGGCGCCGCCGTCGCCGTCGCCGTCGGGATCTGGCTCCTCGTCCTGGCCGTCACGCCGGGGCTGCGCGCGGTGCTCCCCATGCGCCGCGAGCACCCCGACGTGCGGGCCTGCCTCGACCGCGAGGCGGCCGCCCTCGCCCTGCGCGACCGCGTCATGGAGGTGTCCGGGGTGCAGTCCGTCGACGTGCGCGTCGGCCGGTCCAAGGCCGCCGTCCGCGCGGTCTCGCACTTCCGGGCGCTCGACGAGGTCCGCGCCGACGTCGAGAGCGTCCTCGCCGCCGGCGTCGAGGAGCTCGGCCTCGCCCACCCGCCCGCGCTGACGGTACGGGTGGCCCGCCCCCGCAAGAAGGGATGAGCCGATGAACCATCGGGACCAGCGGGGGAGGGGCCGGTGACCGTCGTCCTGCGGCGCGTCAACCGCGCCCTGCTCGGACTCGCCGGGGTCGTCCTCGTCCTCCTCGGCGGCGGGGTCCTCGCCGCCGCCCTCGACCTGGCCGTGCCGTCCTGGTGGCCCTGGTCGGGCCCCTCCGACGTCCTGCTCTCCACCGCCGACCGGCACCGCGGCCAGGAACACGGCTGGTGGTGGCCGGTGGTCATCGCCGTCCTCGGGGTCGTGGTCCTGCTTGCCCTGTGGTGGCTGCTTGTCCAGTTCCGCCGGGCCCGGCTCGCCGAGGTCCTCGTCGACACCGGCGACGGTGAGGGGGCGCTCGTCCGCGGCCGGACGCTGGAAGGCGTCCTGGAGGCCGACGCCACCGCCCAGGAGGGCGTGTCCAAGGCGCGCGTCGCCCTCACCGGCCGCCGCACCGCCCCCCGTACCCGCGTCGCGCTCCTCCTGGAGCCGTACGCCTCCCCGGGGGCCGCCCTGGACACGCTCAGCACCCGGGCGCTCGCCCACGCCCGGACGTCGGCCGGGCTGCCCGCGCTGCCCACCGAGGCGCGGCTGCGCGCGGTGAAGCACCGGGCCCGCCGGGTCAACTGACGGCGGACCCGGTGCGACGGGGCCTCAGAAGCCGCCGCGCGCCCCGCCGTCCACCGGGAGCATCAGCCCCGTCAGGTACGAGGCGGCGGGCGACAGCAGGAACGCCGCCGTCCGGCCGAACTCCTCCGGGGTGCCGTAGCGGCGCAGCGGGATGGCCGCCTCGTTCGCCGCGCGGGCCGCGTCGGCGTCGCCGGAGAGCGCGTCGAGCGAGCGGACCCGGTCCGTGTCGATCCGGCTCGGCAGCAGCCCGATCACCCGGATGCCGCGCGGTCCCAGGTCGTTGGAGAGCGACTTGGCGAAGCCGGCGAGGCCGGGGCGCAGCCCGTTGGAGATCGTCAGGCCGGGGATGGGCTCGTGCACCGATCCGGAGAGCACGAAGCCGATCACCCCGCCCTCGGTGAGGGTCTCGGCCGCCGCGCGGGCCAGCCGCACGGCGCCGAGGAAGACCGTGTCGAAGGCGGCCGACCACTGCTCGTCGGTGTTGTCCGCCGCGAAGCCCGGCGCCGGACCGCCGACGCTGATCAGGATGCCGTCGAAGCCGCCGAACCGGGACCGCGCCTCGGCGATCAGCCGGGCCGGGGTCGCCGGGTCGTCGTTGTCGGCCGCGAGGCCGGCCGCGCCCTCGCCCAGTTCGGCCACCGCGTCGGCGACGGTCTTCTCCTCGCGCCCGGTGATCAGCACACGGGCGCCCTCCGCGAGCAGCGCCTCGGCGGAGGCCCGTCCGAGCCCCCGCGTCGCGCCGGTCACCACGTACACACGGTCCTTCAGTCCCAGATCCATGGCCCTATCCTGCCGCCTTCTCGGCGGCGAGGGCGAAGGCGGTCCCCACCAGGCCGATGTGGCTGAAGGCCTGCGGGAAGTTCCCCAGCTGGCGGCCGGCCACCGGGTCGTACTCCTCGGCGAGGAGCCCCACGTCGCTGCGGAGCGCGACCAGCCGGTCGAAGAGGGCGCGCGCCTCCTCGGTCCGCCCGATCAGCCGCAGCGCGTCGGCCAGCCAGAACGAACAGACCAGGAAGGTCCCCTCCTGGCCCGGCAGCCCGTCCACCGTGCCCGAGTCGACGCTGTAGCGGCGGACGAAGCCGCCGTGGGTCAGCTCCGCCTGCACCGCGTCGACGGTCCCCACCACCCGGGGGTCGTCCGGCGGCAGGAAGCCGACCTGGGGGATGAGCAGCGTGGCGGCGTCCAGCTCCCGGGAGCCGTACGACTGCGTGAAGGTGTTGCGCACCGGGTCGAAGGCCCGGGCGCACACCTGGGCGTGGATCTCGTCCCGCATGGCCCGCCAGCGCGTCGCGTCCCCCGGCAGAGTGCGGTCGGCCTCCAGGGTGCGCACGGCGCGGTCGGCGGCCACCCACGCCATCACCTTGGAGTGGGTGAAGTGGCGGCGCGGCCCGCGGACCTCCCACAGCCCCTCGTCCGGCTCCCGCCAGGTCGACTCCAGGAAGCCGAGCAGGCTGAGCTGGAGGTTCCAGGCGTGCCGCTCGGCCGGGATGCCGGCCTCGCGGGCGCGGCTGAGCGAGTCCATGACCTCGCCGTACACGTCGAGCTGGAACTGGTCCACGGCCGCGTTCCCGGTCCGCACGGGCGCCGAGTCGGCGTAGCCGCGCAGCCACGGCAGGCTCGTCTCGGGGAGCCGCCGTTCCCCGGCGGGGCCGTACATGATCTGGAGGTCGGCGGGGTCGCCGGCGACGGAGCGCAGCAGCCAGTCCCGCCAGGCCGCCGCCTCGTCGACGTATCCGGCGGCGAGCAGCGCGCCGAGGGTGAGGGAGGAGTCGCGCAGCCAGCAGGCGCGGTAGTCCCAGTTGCGCACCCCGCCGAGCTCCTCCGGCAGCGAGGTGGTGGGGGCCGCCATGATGCCGCCGGTCGGCGCGTAGGTGAGCGCCTTCAGGGTGATCAGGGAGCGCACCACCGCCTCGCGGTGCGGGCCCTCGTAGGTGCAGCGGGCGGTCCACTCCCGCCAGTCGGCCAGGCACTGCTCCAGGGCCTCGTGGGGGTCGACCAGCGCGGGGCGCGGCTCGTGCGAGGGGTGCCAGGTGAGGACGAAGGCGACCTTCTCGCCGGCGGAGACGGTGAAGGAGGAGCAGGTGGCGAACTGCTGCCCCCAGGTCTTCACGTGCGGCTCGCTGCGCAGCCAGACGGAGTCCGGTCCGGCGACCGCGACCCGGTGGTCGTCGGCGCGGCGCACCCAGGGCACGATCGAGCCGTAGTCGAAGCGCAGCCGCAGGACGGCGCTCATCTCGACGGTGCCGCTGACCCCCTCGACGATCCGCATGAGGTCGGGGGACCTGTCCCGCTGGGGCATGAAGTCGACGACCTTCACGGTGCCGGTGCGGGTCTCCCAGAGGGTCTCCAGGACCAGGGAGTCCTCGGTGTAGCGCCGGCTGGTGCAGGTCGTCGCTCCCTGGGGGGCGATCCGCCAGTGGCCGTTGTTCTCGTCGCCGAGGATGGCGGCGAAGCAGGCCGCCGAGTCGAAGCGGGGCAGACACAGCCAGTCGACCGATCCGTCGCGGCCGACGAGCGCGGCCGTCTGGAGATCGCCGATGAGGGCGTAGTCGTCGATACGTTGCGTCACGCTTTGGGCTGTTCCCGGAAGCGGCGCCGGTCAATCAGCGGGACGGGGCCGCCTCGGCCGGCGCGGGCTCGTCCTCGGGGGATCCGGGGACGTCGGAGGCCCGTGCGGCCTGTCGGTCGTGCTTCTCGCGCCGGACGAGGATCACCCACCCGACGGGTACCCCGGCCGCGAAGAGCCACCACTGCACGGCGTACGCCATGTGGGAGCCGATCGAGTCGTGGTCGGGTTCCGGGATCTGCTCGGGGGTGCCGTTCGCGGGGGCGGGCGCGATCTGCTCGATGTAGCCGCCGAGCACCTCGCGGCCGATCAGCTCGGCCTGCTGCCGGCTGTCGATCAGCATCACCTGGCGGTCCGGCAGGCCCTTCAGGTCCTTGATGCCGCTGGCGCCGGTCGTCTCGTCGGCCTTGAGGCGGCCGGTGACGGTGACCTCGCCGCGGGGGGCGGGCGGCACCGCGGGGTAGGCGTGCTGGTCGGCTGCGGCCGGCACCCAGCCCCGGTTGACCAGGACGATCCGGCCGTCCCTCAGGACCAGCGGGGTCAGGACGTGGACGCCCACCCGGTCGTCGGCGGAGGTGCGGCGGCGGACGACCACCTCGTGCGCGGTGTCGAAGGTGCCGGTCGCGGTGACCGGGCGCCAGTAGTCGGCGCGCGGGACGGTGTGACCGGGGGAGGTGAGCCGTTCCACCGGGACCGGCTTCGCCGCGATGCTGTCCTCGATCAGGGAGTTCTGGGCCACCCGGCGCTCGTGCCGGTGGAACTGCCAGAAGCCCAGCTCGATCATGGTCGGGACGAGCACGAGGGCGACGAGGGTGAGGATCACCCACTGCCGGGACAACAGGAAGCGGTACACCCCATGACCGTACCTCTGGGCCGACGGGGTGCACGCAGGGGGGTTCGGCTCGCCCGGAGGCGGGCCCAGGATCGTTTCCTCACGTCCTGTTCCGGTCACACCCTGTCGACGATGCCCACCCTCCCCTCGGCGCGGGCGCAGTGGCCGCCGCAGTACCAGCTGCCGTCCACCTCGACGCCCTGTCCGATGATCTGGACCCGGCAGTGCTCGCAGATGGGCGCCATGCGGTGGATGGCGCACGCGAAGCAGTCGAAGACGTGCACCGCGCCCTGCGCGTGCACCTCGAAGGACATGCCGTAATCGTTTCCGCAGACCTCACAACGTGCCATGCGCCACAGGGTGGTGCTCCCCGGCGGGCGCGCGCCGTGCGGCACGCCCGCCGGGGCGGGGGTGTCACCCGTCTGCCGGGCTCACGTCCCGCAGCAGCTGCGTGTAGGCGGCCTCGTCGACGACCGGCGTGCCGAAGGACTTCGCCTTCAGCGTCTTGGAGGTGGCCGAGTCCGGGTCGTTGGTGACGAGCAGGCTCGTCAGCCGGGAGACGCTGGTGGCGACGTGGAGCCCGGCCTCGACCGTGCGGTCCTCCAGCAGCTCGCGGTCGACGGAGGTGTCGCCCGAGAAGGCGATCCGCATGCCCTGTTTGAGTGGTTTGTCCGTCTCGTACCGGCCGGGGTTGGGGTGCGGGCACGCCGGGCGCTTCCGCGACGGGCGCCAGCTGTTCGCCCGGTAGGACGAGCCGTACGAGGCCTGGTGGCCGATCCGGGGCCGCTCCGGCGACGCGGCCCACTCCGTCAGCGGCCGGCACTCCAGCAGCGGCAGCCGCACGTTCCGCTCGGCGGCCGCGTGCAGGCTCGGGCGGAACGCCTCCGCGAGGACCCGCGCGTCGTCCAGCGCGTTGTGCGCCCGCTGCTGCACGACGCCGAAGTGCGCGGCGAGCGACTCCAGCTTGTGGTTGGGCAGCGGGAGCGACAGCTCCTTGGCGAGCGCGATCGTGCAGAGCCGCTGGCGCACCGGCGCGGCGGACTCGGCGCGCGCGTACTCCCGGGCGATCATCTGCCAGTCGAACATCGCGTTGTGCGCGACGAGCACCCGCCCGTCCAGCCGGGCCGCGAACTCCGCCGCGATCTCCGGGAACAGGGGCGCGCCCTCCAGGACGTCGCTGGTCAGTCCGTGGATCCACACCGGACCGGGGTCCCGCTCGGGATTGACCAGCGTGTACCAGTGGTCCTCGACGTTCCCCTGGGCGTCCAGCCGGTAGACGGCAGCCGACACTATCCGGTCGTCGCGGGCGAGTCCGGTGGTCTCCACGTCGACGACCGCGTACCCCTGTGGGTAGGCGGCCGGCCACGTCGCTGCTGTCGTACGGTCCTCGGGCATGGTCAATGAGAATACGGCCCGCGACCGACAGCCCCGTCCCCGGTGTCCCCGGAGGCGTCCGCGAGCAGCCCGGCCACCAGCGCCCGCACGGAGTCGACGAACAGCCGCTCGGTGTCCACCGGGGCGGCCAGCGCCCGGGCCAGGAGGGGGTCGGGGCCCGGATCCTCGGCGCGCCACAGCTCCTCCTCGGCGGGCGACTGCGCCGGGGCGCGCTCGCGGTTGCGTTCGACGAGGACGTAGCCGACGACCTGGAACTGGACCGCCCGGACCGCGCGCGCGGCGGCCGCGCCCCGCAGGCCGGCGGCGTGTGCCTCGTGCACCAGGGCCCGCTGGGCGGGCAGGAACATCCGCTCGGTGAGGCCCCGTTCGTGGACCATCGCGACGAGGTGCGGGCGTTCGCGCAGCGCGCGGCGCATCGCGCGGGCCACGGAGACCATCCGCTCGGCGGGGGTCGTCCCGCGCGGGCGGAGGGTGCCGAGGTCGGCGACGGTGCGCGCCACGAGCGCGTCCAGCAGCGACTCGCGGTTGCCGACGTGCCAGTAGATCGAGGTGACCGCGGTGCCGAGCTCGGCCGCGAGCCTGCGCATGGTCAGGGCGTCGGGCCCGTGCTCCCTCACCAGGGCCGCCGCCGTCTCCAGGACCTCCTCGCGACTCAGCGCCGAGCGTGCCATCACATCCCCCAACTCCACCGCGTGCACGGGTCTTTACCCTTCATCGCCGTCGGTGTAACTGTGTTACAGGCCGACGATCCCGAAGGGTGGTACGTCATGGCACGAGTACGGTACGGGGCGCGCAGCGACGCGGAGGCGGCGGCGGCGCGCGAACGGTCCGCCCGGCTCCCCGACATCTGGTCCACCGGCGTGGTCGCCGTCTGGGAGACCGATCCGGACGTCGTGGCGGCGGTCCTGCCGCCCCCGCTGAAACCCACCGCACGGCCCCTGGTCCGCGCCAACATCAGCAAGGTCGACCTGCCCGGCTACCCCCTCGGCGCCGGCTCGGTCGCCGTCGCCGCCGCCCACGGCGACCGCGAGGGCTGGTACCCGCTCGTCATGCCGATGACCCACGAGCGCGCCCTGATCGGCGGCCGCGAGGTCTTCGGCGAACCCAAGAAGCTCGGCGAGGTGACGGTCGAACGCGACGGCCTCGTCGTCCGCGCGGCGCTCGCCCGGCACGGCATCGCCTTCGTGGAGGTGCGCGGCGCCGTCTCCGGCCCGCTGCCGCTGCCCGAGCCCGTCGAGAAGACCGACTTCTACTTCAAGTTCCTGCCCGGCGTGGAGGGCTCGGGGTTCGACGCCGACCCCGTCCTGGTCCACTGCGTCCGCAACGAGAAGGTGCGCCGGCTGGAACGGATCACCGGCGACGTGGTGCTGCGCGAGTCCATGTACGACCCGGTCGCCGACCTCCCCGTGCGCCGCCTCGTCGAGATCACGATCGGCGAGAAGACCACCGACCAGAAGGGCACGGTCGCCGAACGCGTCTCCGCGAGCGACCTGCTGCCCTACGTCCACCAGCGGTACGACGACCCCCTCCAGATCCTCGACGGACCCCCGGAAGGAAGTGCCTGATGGAGCTGCGCGCGGGACAGGTCGCCGTCGTCACGGGGGCGGCGAGCGGGATCGGCCGCGCCATGGCCCGCCGCTTCGCCGCCGAGGGACTCGCGGTCGTCCTCGGGGACGTCGAGCGGGGCGCCCTGGAGGAGGCCGCGGACGAGCTGACGGCGGACGGGGCACAGGTCCTCGCCCGGACCGTCGACGTCTCCGACCCAGACCAGGTCCGGGCGTTCGCGGACGCCGCGTACGAGACCTTCGGCGCCGTCCACGTCCTCTGCAACAACGCCGGCGTCGGCTCCGGGGCCGAGGGCCGCATGTGGGAACACGAGCCCAACGACTGGAAGTGGGCCTTCTCGGTCAACGTCTGGGGCGTCTTCCACGGCGTCCAGGCCTTCGTCCCGCGCATGATCGCGGGCGGCGAGCCCGGCCACGTCGTCAACACCTCCTCGGGCGACGGCGGCATCGCCCCGCTGCCCACCGCCTCCGTGTACGCGGTCACCAAGGCGGCCGTCGTCACCCTCACCGAGTCGCTCTACGCCCACCTCAGGGCCGAGCACGCGCGCGTGGGCGCGTCCGTGCTCTTCCCCGGACCCCACATGCTCCGCACCGGCCTGTGGGAGTCGCACCGCAACCGGCCCGAGCGGTACGCCAAGCAGCGGCCGCGCCGGACCCCGTACCGCAGCCTCGACCAGTGGGAGGCCGCCATGAAGGAGGCCGGGCACGAGGTGGCCTTCACCCCGGTGGAGGAGGTCGCCGAGCACGTCGTCGACGGCATCCGCGCCGACCGCTTCTGGATGCTGCCGCGGAGCGAGCACAGCGACCGCCAGATCAGGGCGCGCTCGCAGTCGATGCTCGACCGCGCCAACCCCGCGTACCTGGAGAGCTTCATCCTCGACTGACCGGCCAAGGAGCCCGACGTGAGCTTCGAAGACCCGTACCTGATCATCTCCTCCGACTGCCATGCCGGGCTCCCCACCGAGGAGTACCGGCCCTACCTGGAATCCCGGCACCACCGCGCCTTCGACGAGTTCCTCGCCGGCCGCGAGGCCCGCCGGGAGGCCATGACCCGGCTCGGCGTCCGCAACGAGGCCTTCGCCGACAAGTGGTTCCACGACAACGAGGAGGGCCTGCGCGGCGGCTGGGACGCCGCGCAGCGGCTCAAGGAGCTCGACGGCGACGGCGTGGCGGGCGAGGTCGTCTTCCCCGACGCGGACGCCGTCGACAGCCGCACCGCCGCCCCCTTCGGCGTCGGCCTCGGCCTCTCCGGCGACCAGGACCCCGTCCTCGGCATGGCGGGCGCCAAGGCGCACAACCGCTGGCTCGCCGAGTTCGTCGGACGCCACCCCGAACGGCACTGCGGCGTCGCCCTGCTCCCCGTCACCGCCGACCCCCGCGAGGTCGTCGCCGAGATCCACCGCGCCAAGGAGTCCGGACTCGGCGCCCTCATGATCCCCTCCATGTGGGTGGACCAGGCCCCCTACCACGACCGCCGCTACGACCCGGTGTGGGCGGCCGCCGCCGAGACCGCCATGCCGGTCGTCACCCACTCCGGCGCCGCGCCCCGCGAGGAGTACGGCGACCACCTCGGCATCTACGTCTCCGAGGTCACCTGGTGGCCCGCCCGGCCGCTGTGGTTCCTGCTCTGGTCCGGGGCCTTCGAGCGCCACCCCGGACTCCGCTTCGGCGTCGCCGAGTCCGGCTGCTGGTGGCTGCCGAACCTGCTCTGGTTCATGGACCGGCTCTACCTCGGCGCGCACGGCGGCAAGAAGCTCTCGCCGTTCGCCGAGCTGAAGCGGCCGCCGAGCGAGTACCTGGACCGGCAGGTCTTCGTCTGCGCCACCAACACCAAGCGGCGCGAACTGGCCCAGCGCTACGAGATCGGCGTCGACAACATCCTGTGGGGCTCCGACTTCCCCCACCCCGAGGGCACCTGGCCCGACACGCGCGCGTGGCTGCGGAGGACCTTCCACGACATCCCCGTCGAGGAGACCCGGCGGATGCTCGGCCTCGCGGCCGCCGAGGTCTTCGGCTTCGACCTCGCCGCCCTCGCGCCGATCGCCCGCCGGATCGGCCCCACCCCGGCCGACCTCGGCCAGCCCGTCGACCAGAGCGCCGTCGAGGCGTCCTGGGCCCGCTCCCGCGAGGTCGGCCGCCACTGGCTGACCGACCACGACTTCCCGGTCCTGGGGGCGAGCTGATGGACCGCTACACCGTCATCTCCGCGGACTGCCACGCCGGCGCCGACCTCCTCGACTACCGGCCCTACCTGGAGCGCCGGCACCACGAGGCCTTCGACGCGTGGGCGGCCGGCTACGTCAACCCGTACGAGGACCTGCTCGCCGACACCGCCGACCGGAACTGGAACTCCCGCCGCCGGCTGGCCGAGCTGGAGGCGGACGGCATCGTCGCCGAGGTCGTCTTCCCGAACACCGTCCCGCCGTTCTTCCCCTCCGCCTCCCTGATGGCCCCGCCGCCCACCCGCGAGGAGTACGAGCTCCGCTGGGCCGGGCTGCGCGCCCACAACCGCTGGCTCGCCGACTTCTGCGCCGACGCCCCGGGCCGCCGCGCGGGCGTGGCGCAGATCCTCCTCAACGACGTCGACGAGGCGGTCCGGGAGATCCGCCGCACCAAGGAGGCGGGCCTGACCGGCGGGATCCTGCTGCCCGGCGCCCCGCCGGGGTCCGGCGTCCCCGAGCTGCACGCGGAGTCCTACGACCCGATCTGGGCGGTCTGCGCGGAACTCGGCGTGCCCGTCAACCACCACGGCGGCTCGGCCTCGCCGCCGCTCGGCGACGAACCCGCCGCCCGCGCCGTCTTCATGGTGGAGACCACCTGGTTCTCCCACCGGGCACTGTGGCACCTGATCTTCGGCGGTGCCTTCCGCCGCCACCCCGACCTCGTGCTCGTCCTGACGGAACAGGGCTCCGGCTGGATCCCCGGCGTGCTCGACATGCTGGAGTACTACCACCGGCGCCTGGTGTCGGCCGCGACGCGGGCCGCCACCGCCGAGTCCAGGTTCGGCGCCGGCCTCGCCGCCTCCATGGGCAAGGGCCCCAAGGAGGTCTGGCGGGACAACTGCTTCGTCGGCGCGAGCTTCATGCGCCCCCACGAGGTGCCGCTGCGCGACCGGATCGGTCTCGACAAGATCATGTGGGGAAGCGACTACCCGCACGACGAGGGCACCACCCCGTACTCCCGGGAGGGCCTGCGGATCGCCTACGCCGGCCTGCCCCGCGACGAGGTCGCCGCCATGGTCGGCGGCAACGCCGCCCGCGTCTACGGCTTCGACCTCGCCCTCCTCGACCCGATCGCCGCCGTCCACGGCCCGACCGTCGAGGAGATCGCCGAACCGCTCAAGGAGGTGCCCGAGGGAGCCACCAGTCCGGCGTTCGCGCCGGGCGGGTCGGTCCGCGTCTGGTGAGCCGCCGGGTGCGACGCTCCTGACGTGACCGCACCCGACGCACCGGACACCGCCCACGGCGAGGACCACGGAGGTCTCGGCTCCCGTCTCAACTGGCTCCGGGCCGCCGTGCTCGGAGCCAACGACGGGGTCGTCTCCACCGCCGGCCTCGTCGTCGGCGTGGCCGGCGCCACCCAGTCCCAGGCCGCCCTGCTCACCGCGGGCCTCTCGGGGCTGCTCGCCGGCTCGATGTCGATGGCGGCGGGGGAGTACGTCTCGGTCTCCACCCAGCGCGACTCCGAGAAGGCCGCGCTGGCCCAGGAGAAGCGCGAGCTGCGCGAGGACCCGGAGGCGGAGCTGGCCGAGCTGACCGGCCTCCTGGCCGCCCGCGGCCTCTCGCCCGACGTGGCCCGGGAGGCCGCCGAGCAGCTCACCGAGCGCGACGCCCTGCGCGCCCACGCGCGCGTGGAGCTGGGCATCGACCCCGACGCCCTCACCGTCCCCTGGCACGCGGCGGGCGCCAGCTTCCTCGCCTTCACCGTGGGCGCCCTGCTGCCCCTCCTCGCGATCGTCCTGCCGCCGGCCTCCGCCCGCCTCTGGGTCACCGTGCTGTCCGTCCTCGCCGCGCTCACCCTCACCGGCTGGTGGAGCGCCCGCCTCGGCGGCGCCTCGCCCGGCCCCGCCATCCTCCGCAACGTGGCCGGCGGCGCCCTCGCCATGGCCGTCACCTACGCCGCGGGCTCGCTGCTGGGGGCGTCAGGGGTCTGACGCGTGCCCTGACCGGCCGGGAAGCCGCTTGTCGGAAGGTTCCAAAGGCCGCCGCCACGCCGTCTCCCATACTTGTTGGTAACCACGTCTAGCCCTGCCCGCCCCCTGCCCCTACCGTCATCCGCATGCCGAACCTCCCCGATGTCGTGCTCTGGTCCATACCGGCGTTCGTCCTGCTCACCGTCGTGGAGATGGCCGTCCACCGCCTCCATCCCGACGAGGACGCCGCCGGCTACGAGGCGAAGGACGCCGCCACGAGCATCGGCATGGGCCTCGGGAGCCTCTTCTTCGACTTCCTGTGGAAGATCCCGATCGTCGCGCTCTACGCGGCCGTCCACGAACTGACCCCGCTGCGCGTCCCCGTCCTGTGGTGGACGATCCCGCTGATGCTGCTCGCCCAGGACTTCTTCTACTACTGGTCGCACCGCGGGCACCACGTCATCCGCATCCTGTGGGCCTGCCACGTCGTGCACCACAGCAGCCGGAAGTTCAACCTCTCCACCGCGCTGCGCCAGCCGTGGACCGGCCTGACGTCCTGGCCGTTCTACTTGCCGCTGATCGCGCTCGGCGTCCACCCGGCCGCCCTGGCCTTCTGCTCCTCGGTCAACCTCGTCTACCAGTTCTGGATCCACACCGAGCGGGTCGACCGGCTGCCGAGGCCCTTCGAGTACCTCTTCAACACCCCCTCGCACCACCGGGTCCACCACGCCTCCCAGGGCGGCTACCTGGACCGGAACTTCGGCGGCATCCTCATCGTCTGGGACCGGGTCTTCGGGTCGTGGGTCGGCGAGACCGAACGGCCCGTCTACGGGCTGACCAAGAACATCGAGACGTACAACCCGCTGCGCGTCGCCACCCACGAGTACGCCGCCATCGCCCGCGACGTCCGAGCCGCCGGCGACTGGCGCGAGCGCGCCGGACGGATCTTCCGCGGTCCCGGCTGGCAGCCGGCCCCGGTCACCCGCGCGGAGACCCCCGCCCCGGCCGCCCCCGCGGCGGAGGCCGCCGCGTGAGCGCCGTCCCCGCGGCCGTCCGCGCCGTCCCCACCACCGCCTCCCGCCTGCTGCTCGCCGCCTTCGCGGCCGCCGCCGCCGTCGACCTGGGCTCCCTGCTGGCCGGCGCCGAGCTCGGCCACCAGATCGCCAAGCCGCTGCTGCTCCCGCTGCTCGCCGCGTACGCCGTCACCCGCGGCGCCCCGAAACCGCTCGTCGCCGCACTCCTCCTCGGCTGGGGCGGCGACGTCCTGCTGCTCTCCGAAGCCGACGCGGCCTTCCTCGCCGGCATGGGTTCCTTCGCCGCCGGACACGTCTGCTACCTGGTCCTCTTCGGGCGCCGGCGCACCTCCCCGGCGCTCGGCGCGCTGTACGCCGTCGTGCTCGGCGTCACCGTCGTCCTCCTCTGGCCCGACCTGCCCGCCGGACTGCGCGTCCCCGTCGCCGGCTACTCGCTGCTGCTCACCGCGATGGCCTACCGCGCGAGCTCGCTCGGACCCTGGGCCGGACTCGGCGGCGCCCTCTTCCTGCTGTCCGACACGCTCATCGCCGCCGGCATCGCCGAGTGGCCCCGGCTGCCGGTCCCCGCCTTCTGGGTCATGCTGACCTATGTCGCGGCGCAGTACCTCCTGACGGCGGGAGCGCTCCGCGCGATGTACGGTGAACGTCGTACAACCGTCTGACAGCAAGGACCGCCCGCCATGCGCGCCACCACCATCCACGCCCCGTTCGACATGCGCGTGGAGGACGTGCCCGACCCCGTGATCCAGGAGCCCACGGACGTCGTCCTGCGCGTCCTGCGCGCCTGCATCTGCGGCAGCGACCTCTGGGCCTACCGCGGCGAGTCCGCCCGGCAGCCCGGTCAGCGCATCGGCCACGAGTTCCTCGGCATCGTCGAGGCCGCCGGCTCCGAGGTCGGCGGCTTCGCCGTCGGCGACCTCGTGGTCGCCCCCTTCGTCTGGTCCGACGGCACCTGCGACTACTGCGCCGAGGGCCTCCAGACCTCCTGCCCGCGCGGCGGGTTCTGGGGCTCCGTCGGCTCCGACGGCGGCCAGGGCGAGGCCGTCCGCGTCCCCTTCGCCGACGGCACCCTCGTCAAGCTCCCCGCCGACGCCGCCTCCGACGACCGGCTGCTCACCGCGCTGCTCGCCCTCTCCGACGTCCTGGGCACCGGCCACCACGCCGCCCTCGGCGCGGGCGTGCGGCCCGGCTCCACCGTCGCCGTCGTCGGCGACGGCGCCGTCGGCCTCTGCGGCGTCCTCGCCGCCAAGCGGCTGGGCGCCGAGCGGATCATCGCCCTCGGCCGCCACACCGCCCGCACCGACATCGCCCGTCGCTTCGGCGCCACCGACGTCGTCGCCGAGCGCGGCGAGGCCGCCGAGGCCGCCGTCCGCGAGCTCACCGGAGGCCAGGGCGCCCACGGCGTCATCGAGGCCGTCGGCACCGAGCAGTCCATGCGCACCGCCGTGGCCATCACCCGCGACGGCGGCTCCATCGGCTACGTCGGCGTCCCGCACGGCAGCGGCACCGGCCTCGACCTCTCCGTCATGTTCGACCGGAACATCGCGCTGCGCGGCGGTGTCGCCCCCGTCCGGGCCTACCTGCCCGAGCTCCTCCCCGACGTCCTCGACGGCACCGTGGACCCCTCGCCCGTCTTCGACCTCACCGTCGGCCTCGACGGGGTCCCCGACGGCTACCGGGCCATGGACGACCGCACGGCCCTCAAGGTCCTCGTCAAGCCGTGACCGCGCGCGGGGGCCCACCGGCCCCCGCACCCGCCCGCCGGCCCCGTCAGTCCCCGAGCCACTCCGCCGCGTCCGCCCCGGCGGGCCCCGGGGGGCGCGACCAGCCCGTCGGTCCGCCCTCGTAGGACACGGGGGACAGGGCGTGCCGGAGCCGGCCCAGGGGCCCGTCCGACTCCGTGACGTACCGCTCCGGCGTGTAGCGCGGCAGCGCGTGCGTCAGCCAGTGGCCCGTCTGGGCGAGGGCCAGCCGCACGAGCCGCGTGCCGCCGTCGCGGTCCTGCTCGGTCAGCGACCGCAGGACGGCCGCCGCGAGGAGGTAGCCCGTGCCGTGGTCCAGCGCCTGCGCGGGCAGTGCCCCCGGCTCCCCGGCCGAGCCCTCCGTGACGGCGATGCCCGTCGCCACCTGCACCAGCGAGTCGAAGCCGCGCCGCCCGCCCCAGGGCCCGTAGTCACCCCAGGCGGAGAGCCGGGCGACGACGAGACCCGGGCGGTCCAGGTCGAAGCGGTCCAGCGCGCCCGGCCGGTAGCCGGTGACCAGCACGTCGGCGGAGTCGAGGAGTTCGCCGAAGGTCCGCCGGTCGGAGGGCCGCTCCAGGTCGAGGGCCGCGGACCGCTTGCCGACGTCCGTGTCCGCGTGCTGGTCCGGCAGTTCGGGGTTGCCCGGCGGGTCGATCCGGAGCACGTCCGCCCCCAGCAGCGCCAGCGACCGGGTGGCGACCGGGCCCGCGATCACCCGGGTCAGGTCGAGGACCCGCGGCCGGCCCGTACGGCGCCGGGGCGCGGCCTCGTCGAGGCGCTCCCGGGTCAGCAGCGGCCGCGCGGCGACCTCCCGGCCCTGCTCGCCCGCCGCCCACTCCTCGGGGGTGCGCAGGGCGACGGCCAGGCCGCCGGCCGCGTACACCGCGGTCTCGGCCTCGGCCGCCGTCCGCTCCCCGAGGGCGGCCGCGACGGCCTCGACCGAGTCGGCCGCGCCCAGCGCCGCCAGCAACGCCGCCTTGTGGTGCGGATAGTTGGCGTGGGTACGGACCCAGCCGTCCGCCGTCCGCCAGAACCGCGACAGGGGCGCGAAGCTCACCGGCGCCCGGCCGTCGACCCGTAGATGGCGCTCGCTCACGAAGGCGGTGGCGACGGCCCCGTCGTCCACCCGCACCGGCCCCCGCGCCCCCGCCCGCTCCACGGCGGCCAGCGCGCAGGCGGCCACCGCCGCCCGGGCCAGGTCCATCACCGGGAGCCGCGCGGGCAGCAGCCCCGAGGTCCCGCCGTACTCCACCCGGTCGACCAGGGCGGGATCGCCGCCGAGGGCCGACCAGAGCAACTCCGTACCCGTACGCACCGTGTTGTCCATGACGGCACTATGGCACTCCGTGCCACGCGAAGGGCCCCGGTGCGGCACAGCACACCGGGGCCCTCACCTCACCGAACGGCCGCGACTACCAGCGGACGGCGTCGAGCGCGTCGATCAGACCGGCTCCGTAGAAGCCGTTCTTGTTCTTGCCGCCCTCGCAGACGGCGTCGATCTTGCCGTCGCCCTCGATGTCGTACGGGTTGGTGCAGGCGCGCTTGTCGGCCTGCGCGTACAGCAGCGCCTTCAGCGCCGCCGGGCTCGCGTAGGGGTGCGTCGACTTGATGAGCGCCAGGACGCCCGCCACGTGCGGCGAGGCCATCGACGTACCGGCCTTGTAGTTGTAGCCGCCGTCGACCGTGGTCGACAGGATGCGGCCGTTGACCGCCGGGGCGTCCGGGGTCTGGTACTCGGTGCGGTCACCGCCCGGGGCGGCGATGTCGATCACGCCGAGCCCGTAGTTCGAGTACGACGCCTTCAGGCCCTTGGCGCCGGTCGCGGAGACCGTCACGACGCCCGGCAGCATGGCCGGGTAGTCGAAGCACTCCTTCGGGTCGATGACCCGGTCGCCCGGAGTGCCGTCGTTCGGGCTGCTGTTGTCCAGGATCGAGTCGGCCGCGAGGTCGAACTTCGAGTTGCCGGACGCCGCGACGTTGACCGTGCCCCGGCGCTCCGCGTAGCGGGTCGCGCGGGTGACCGCCTCGATGAGGGCCTTCTGGTCCGCGTCGTTCTTGCACGCGAACATCCACGGGTCGGTGTAGTAGCTGTTGTTCGTGATGTCGACGCCGTGCTCGGCCGCCCACACGAAACCGCAGACGACGGCCTCGGTGTAGAAGAAGCCGTCCGGGGTGGACACCTTGATGCCGGAGACCTTGACGCCCGGGGCGACACCGGTGATGCCGACGCCGTTCTTGGCGGCCGCGATCGTGCCGGCGACGTGGGTGCCGTGGTCGCTCTCGCCCGGGTTGGGACGCCAGGAACCGGCGGTCGTGTCCGGCTTGCCGGAGACGCAGTTGGCGGACGCGGCGGCGTCGAAGTTCGGCGCCAGGTCCGGGTGGGTGTCGTCGACACCCGTGTCGATGACACCGACGGTGACGCGCTTGCTGCCGAGCGTCCGCTGGTGGGCCTTGTCGGCCTTGATCGCCGGGAGGTCCCACTGCAGGGGCTCCAGCGGGTCCTGCTCGTCCGTCGCCCGGGCGGCGGCGGCCTTCGCCTCGGCGGCGGTCAGCGTCT
Source organism: Streptomyces sp. NPDC104202 (assembly GCF_055584185.1). Lineage (NCBI taxonomy): Bacteria > Bacillati > Actinomycetota > Actinomycetes > Kitasatosporales > Streptomycetaceae > Streptomyces > Streptomyces sp. NPDC104202. The sequence continues at coordinate 61,601 of NZ_JBVJMN010000023.1, forward strand.
GCGCGCCCTCGTCGACGGAGTCGTCGGACTGGACGGAGAGCGGGGCGTTGCGGGTCGCGCCCGCGGACACCACACCGCGCGCCGTGCGGATCGTCTTCGCGAACTCGGGGTTCTGCGAGTGGACGACTATCACGCCTATCTGGTCGTACGAGATGACCACCTCGCCACCGGCGGCGGCGATCGCCTTCTTCACCGAGGCGGCGGTCCAGCGGCCCCCCTCGACGTTGACGACGTACGACAGCTTCGGGCCGTCCGCCGTCACCGTGGCCGGAGCGTCGCTCAGTTCCGCGGCGGAGGCGGCGCCGGGGGCAAGGAAGCCGAGCGAGGCCGTGAGCGCGAGACCGACCGGCAGAGCGAGAGCTCGGCCGCGCCTCGATCCCAGATGAGCCATGGGTTCTCCACATCATCCGTATGTACTGTCCTCGCGCGGGTTTGCGCGTGAACAGGTGCATGACGAGTGAAGCTATCGCTGATCTTCCCGAACCTTCAATGAGTTGAGAAGAGTTCATGAAGATCTGCTCAAGGAATTTTCCCCTGTGAACCGCTTCGCTTCCGGCCCCGTGCCGTTGGTCAGGGGAGGGCTCCACCCGGAGCCCCGGTCCCGCACCCCCCCGGTGAGGCCCCCTTGACCAAGCCGTCCGCCCCCGCGTCACGAGGAGATTCCGTGGCTACCGAAGCACCGCCGCCGCCCAGGAACGGGACGGAGACCGACCACGGTCCCGCGTCGCCCACGACGGAGCAGTTCGTCGAGGTCCAGGAGGGCGAGGAGTTCGGCGAACTGCGCCGCACCTACCGCTCCTTCGCCTTCCCCCTCACCCTCGCCTTCATCGCCTGGTACCTGCTGTACGTGCTGCTCTCCAACTACGCGGGCGACTTCATGGGGACCAAGGTCTTCGGCAACATCAACATGGCGCTCGTCCTCGGCCTCGGCCAGTTCCTCACCACCTTCCTCATCGCCTGGCTCTACTCCCGCCACGCGGCGAACCGGCTCGACCCCAAGGCCGAGGCCATCAGGACCCGAATGGAGGGCGACGCATGAGCACCCCCGTCCTGCTCGCGGCCGACAACGCCACCACCGAACACCGGCCGCTGATCATCGCCCTGTTCGGCGCCTTCGTCATCGCCACCCTCGTCATCACCGTCTGGGCCGGCCGGCAGACCCGCAGCGCCGCCGACTTCTACGCCGGCGGACGCCAGTTCACCGGCTTCCAGAACGGCCTCGCGATCTCCGGCGACTACATGTCCGCCGCGTCCTTCCTCGGCATCGCCGGCGCCATCGCGCTCTTCGGCTACGACGGCTTCCTCTACTCCATCGGCTTCCTCGTCGCCTGGCTCGTCGCCCTCCTGCTGGTCGCCGAACCGCTGCGCAACTCCGGCCGGTTCACCATGGGCGACGTCCTCGCCTACCGGATGCGCCAGCGGCCCGTCCGCACCGCCGCCGGCACCTCGACGATCGTCGTGTCGATCTTCTACCTGCTCGCGCAGATGGCGGGCGCCGGCGTCCTCGTCTCGCTCCTGCTCGGCATCACCAGCGACGGCGGCAAGATCGCGATCGTGGCGCTCGTCGGCCTGCTGATGATCGTCTACGTGACCATCGGCGGCATGAAGGGCACCACCTGGGTGCAGATGGTCAAGGCGGTCCTGCTCATCGCGGGCACCCTCCTCATCACCTTCCTGATCCTCTGGAAGTTCCACTTCAACGTCTCCGAACTGCTCGGCGCCGCCGCGACCAACAGCGGCAAGGGAGACGCCTTCCTGGAGCCCGGCCTCAAGTACGGCGCCACCGCCGTCTCCAAGCTGGACTTCCTCTCGCTCGGCATCGCGCTCGTCCTCGGCACCGCCGGCCTGCCCCACATCCTGATCCGCTTCTACACGGTGCCGACCGCCAAGGCCGCCCGGAAGTCGGTCAACTGGGCCATCGGCATCATCGGCGCGTTCTACCTGATGACGATCGTCCTCGGCTTCGGCGCCGCCGCCCTGCTCAAGAACAGCGACATCGTCGCCTCCAACAAGGCCGGCAACACGGCCGCCCCGCTCGCCGCCCTGGAGATCGGCGGCGGAGCCGGCTCCACCGGCGGCGCGATCCTCCTCGCCGTCATCTCCGCCGTCGCCTTCGCGACCATCCTCGCCGTCGTCGCCGGCCTGACCCTGGCCTCCTCGTCGTCCTTCGCGCACGACATCTACGCCAACGTCATCCGGCGCGGACAGGCCACCGAGAAGGAGGAGGTCCGGGCCGCCCGCTGGGCGACCGTCCTCATCGGCATCGTCTCCATCGCCCTCGGCGCCCTCGCCCGCGACCTCAACGTCGCCGGACTCGTCGCCCTCGCCTTCGCGGTCGCCGCCTCCGCCAACCTGCCGACGATCCTCTACTCGCTCTTCTGGAAGCGGTTCACCACCCAGGGCGCCCTGTGGTCGATCTACGGCGGCCTGATCTCGGCGGTCGTCCTCGTCCTGTTCTCGCCGGTCGTCTCCGGCAAGCCCACCTCGATGTTCAAGACGGTCGACTTCTACTGGTTCCCGCTGGAGAACCCCGGCCTCGTCTCCATCCCGCTGGGCTTCCTGCTGGGCTGGCTCGGCTCGCTCCTGTCCAAGGAGGAGCCGGACAAGGGCAAGTACGCCGAACTGGAGGTCAAGTCCCTCACCGGCGTCGGAGCGCACTGAGTCGTATACGGTCCGCGTTCGCCGGGCGGTCGCGTCGTAGAGTTCTACGACGCGACCGCGTCCGTCCTCGTGACAATCTGCCCTGCTCGTCGGCGGTCGGCTCACGTAGGCTCGGAACACAAGCATCCACATGACGGGGAGGGGGCCCACAGTGCTCATCGACACCTACGGCCGGGTGGCCACCGACCTGCGCGTCTCGCTCACCGACCGCTGCAACCTGCGCTGCACCTACTGCATGCCCGAAGAGGGCCTCCAGTGGCTGGCCAAGCCCGACCTGCTCACCGACGACGAGATCGTCCGGCTGGTCCGGATCGCGGTCACCGACCTCGGCGTCACCGAGGTCCGCTTCACCGGCGGCGAGCCGTTGCTGCGCCCGGGTCTCGTCGGCATCGTCGAGCGCTGCGCCGCGCTGGAGCCCCGCCCCCGGATGTCCCTCACCACCAACGGCATCGGCCTCAAGCGGACCGCGTCGGCCCTCCGGGCCGCCGGACTCGACCGGGTCAACGTCTCCCTGGACACCCTGCGTCCCGACGTCTTCAAGACCCTCACCCGCCGCGACCGCCACCAGGACGTCCTGGACGGCATGGCCGCCGCCCGCGACGCCGGCCTCACCCCGGTCAAGGTCAACGCCGTCCTGATGCCCGGACTCAACGCCGACGAGGCGCCGGACCTGCTGGCCTGGGCGATGGAGGAGGCGTACGAGCTCCGCTTCATCGAGCAGATGCCCCTCGACGCCCAGCACGGCTGGAAGCGCGACGGGATGATCACCGCGGGTGACATCCTGGAGTCCCTGCGCACCCGCTTCACGCTGACCGCCGAGGGCGCCGACGAGCGAGGCTCCGCCCCCGCCGAGCGCTGGGTGGTGGACGGCGGCCCGCACACGGTCGGCGTCATCGCCTCGGTCACCCGCCCGTTCTGCCGGGCCTGCGACCGCACCCGCCTCACCGCCGACGGCCAGGTCCGCACCTGCCTCTTCGCCACCGAGGAGACGGACCTGCGGGCCGCCCTCCGCTCGGACGCGCCCGACGAGGAGATCGCCGCGATCTGGAAGCGGGCCATGTGGGGCAAGAAGGCCGGCTCCGGCCTCGACGACCCGAGCTTCCTCCAGCCCGACCGGCCGATGTCGGCGATCGGCGGCTGACCTCCGCCGCCGTGGCGGCGGACCGGCCGCACGGCCCTAGGAGGCGTCGGGGGACTCCCACTCCGCGAACGGGACGACGTCCTTCAGGAAGCCCCGTACGCCCAGGAACTGGGAGAGGTGCTCGCGGTGCTCGTCGCACGCGAGCCAGGTCTTGCGCCGGTCGGGCGTGTGCAGCTTGGGGTTGTTCCACGCGAGGACCCAGACGGCGTCGGCGCGGCATCCCTTGGCGGAACAGGTCGGCTTCTCTTCGCTCACCCGGACATTGTCCAGCAAGGGCGATGCCGAGCAGCCACGGGGGGAGCTGCCCGGCATCGGTCCGTCGCTCCGACGGGGGATGCGGAGCGCGTAGGAAGTATGTCACGGCACATGGGGCCAGGTGCACTGGAACTACATGATTGATCTGAGCTTTTCTTGAGGTTTCCGGCCACTGTCCGTGATCAGTTCCGGCCGTGCAGACGCTCCTCGTCCGGGTCCTCCGCCGCCTTCCCGTCACCCAGTGCCGGGCGCACCGGAGTGGGGACGAACGTGGAGGGAAGGGACGGGGCGGACTCGCGGCCCGCGTTGGCGATCACCACGGCGATGTAGGGGAGCAGTACTCCCAGGGCCAGCGCCACGATCGCGATGTGCCGCTCGACGTTCCACAGCACCGCGGCGGCGATCACGGAGAGCGTCCGCACCGTCATCGAGATGACATACCGGCGCTGCCGGCCCCGCACGTCGTCGGCGAGCCCCTGTCGCGCCCCCGTGATCCGGAAGACCTCGGTCCCGCCACGCTTCGGCATCGCCGTCCACCACCCACCGATCGCGCCGGACCTCCCCGGTCCGGTCCTGCCTCCACGGTACGCCCGGCCGCCCGCGCGGACGAGACCGGGGCACGTCCGGCGCTGTCCGACATGCGCTGTATGGCCGATGGGTCGAGACTGGGCCCACCTGCGTACAAGGAGGCGACGATGGGTTGGTTGTGGGCGATCATCGTGGGATTCGTCCTCGGTCTGATCGCGAAGGCGATCCTGCCGGGCAAGCAGCAGATCCCGCTCTGGCTGACGACCGTGTTCGGCATTATCGGCAGCGTCCTCGGCAACGCGGTCGCGACCTGGATCGGCGTCAACGACACCAAGGGCATCGACTGGACCCGCCACCTGCTCCAGCTGATCGGCGCCGTCGCCGTGGTCGGAGTGGGCGACATGCTGTGGACCTCCATGCGGGGCAGCAAACAGCGCACCTAGGCCCGCCCCCGGGGCGGGTCCGGACGTGACGGAGGCCCGGTGCGGCACACGGCGGTGTGCCGCACCGGGCCTCCGGTGCGCGGAGCGGGCCGGTCAGCCCTCCGCGCCGGCGAACTCGATCGCCGCCAGGTTCTTCTTGCCGCGCCGCAGCACCAGCCAGCGGCCGTGCAGCAGCTCCTCCGCCGACACCTCGGCGTCCTCGGCGGTGACCTTCACGTTGTTCACGTAGGCCCCGCCCTCCTTCACCGTGCGGCGCGCGCCCGACTTGCTCGGCGCGAGACCGACCTCGGTGAACAGGTCCACCACCTGGCCCAGCTCGGTGACGCGCGCGTGCGGCAGCTCGGACAGGGCGGCGGCCAGCGTCGCCTCGTCCAGCTCCGTCAGCTCGCCCTGGCCGAACAGCGCCTTGGAGGCGTTGATGACGGCCGCGCACTGGCCGGCGCCGTGCACCAGCGTGGTGAGCTCCTCGGCCAGCGCCCGCTGGGCGGCGCGCGCCTGCGGCCGCTCGGCGGTCTGCGCCTCCAGCTCCTCCAGCTCCTCGCGGGAACGGAACGACAGGATGCGCATGTACGTCGAGATGTCCCGGTCGTCCACGTTCAGCCAGAACTGGTAGAACGCGTACGGCGTGGTCATCTCCGGGTCCAGCCAGACGGCCCCGCCCTCGGTCTTGCCGAACTTGGTGCCGTCCGCCTTCACCATCAGCGGCGTCGCCAGCGCGTGCGCCTGCGCGCCCGGCTCCAGGCGGTGGATCAGGTCGAGCCCGGCCACCAGGTTGCCCCACTGGTCGGACCCGCCCTGCTGGAGCGTGCAGCCGTAGCGGCGGTACAGCTCCAGGAAGTCCATGCCCTGCAGCAGCTGGTAGCTGAACTCGGTGTAGCTGATGCCCTGCTCGGACTCCAGGCGCCGGGCGACGGAGTCCTTGGTCAGCATCTTGTTGACCCGGAAGTGCTTGCCGATGTCCCGCAGGAACTCGATCGCCGACAGGCCGGCGGTCCAGTCCAGGTTGTTCACCATGACCGCCGCGTTCTCCCCCTCGAAGGAGAGGAAGGGCTCGATCTGCGAACGCAGCCGGTTCACCCAGTTCGCGACCGTCTCGGGGTCGTTCAGGGTGCGCTCGGCCGTCGGCCGCGGGTCGCCGATCTGGCCGGTGGCCCCGCCGACCAGCGCCAGCGGCCGGTGCCCGGCCTGCTGGAGCCGGCGCACGGTGAGCACCTGGACCAGGTGGCCGACGTGGAGGCTGGCCGCGGTCGGGTCGAAACCGCAATAGAACGTGACGGGACCGTCCGCGAGAGCCTTGCGCAGTGCGTCCTCATCGGTGGACTGGGCGAAGAGCCCGCGCCACTTCAGCTCGTCGACGATGTCCGTCACGATCGTCCGTCTCCTCAGAAAGTCGTCAGTCGTACGGCGACCCAGTCTAGGCGGGTCAGACCCCCTTGCTGACCGAGCTCATGTTGAAGTCCGGCACCCGCAGGGCGGGCATCGCGGCCCGGGTGAACCAGTCGCTCCACTCGCGCGGCAGCGTCTTCTCCGTCCGGCCCGCCTCCGAGGCCCGCGACAGCAGGTCCACCGGCGACTCGTTGAACCGGAAGTTGTTCACCTCGCCCACCACCTCGCCGTTCTCGACGAGGTAGACGCCGTCCCGGGTCAGACCCGTCAGGAGCAGCGTCGCCGGGTCGACCTCCCGGATGTACCAGAGGCAGGTCAGCAGCAGACCCCGCTCGGTGGAGGCGACCATCTCCTCCAGGGAGCGCTCGCCGCCGCCGTCCAGGATCAGGTTCCCCGCTCCCGGGGCCACGGGCAGGGAGGTGAGACCCGCCGTGTGCCGGGTGGTGATCAGGTGCTCCAGGGCGCCGGCCTTCATCCAGTCGACCGGCCCGACGGGCAGGCCGTTGTCGAAGACGGAGGAGTCGTCGCCGGAGGAGTGCGCGATCACGAACGGCGCGGACTCCAGGCCCGGCTCGTTCGGGTCGCTGCGCAGCGTCAGCGGCAGCGGCGAGAGCGTCTCGCCGAGCCGGGTGCCGCCGCCGGGCTTGGAGAAGACCGTCCGGCCCTCCACCGCGTCCCGGGCCGCGGAGGACCACAGCTGGTAGATCATCAGGTCGGCCACGGCCGTCGGCGGCAGCAGCGTCTCGTACCGCCCGGCGGGCAGCTCGATCCGCCGCTCCGCCCAGCCCAGGCGGGTCGCCAGCTCGGCGTCGAGCGCGGCCGGGTCGACGTCCTTGAAGTCCCGCGTCGACCGGCCGGCCCACGCGGAGCGGGAGCGGTCCGGCGACTTGGCGTTCAGCTCCAGCGTGCCGTTCGGCTGGTCGTGGCGGAGCCGCAGCCCCGTGGACGTCCCCAGGTAGGTGGAGGTCAGCTCGTGGTGGGCGAACCCGTACAGCTCGCGCCCGCCGGCGCGGGCCCGGGCGAAGGCCTCGCCGAGCGCCGGCGCGAAGTCGGCGAAGACCGCGGAGGAGGTCTCCGCCGGCGCGTCCGTGAAGTCGGGCGACGCGGGGACGCCCTCCACCAGCGGCTGCGCGTCCTCGGCGGGCCCGGCGGCGCGGGCGGCGTCCTCGGCGGCCCGCACCAGCGGCTCCAGGTCGTCGACGGTCACGGCGGAGCGGGACACGACGCCGGACGCGGTGCCCTGCGCGCCGTCCACGGTCGCGATCACCGTGAGCGTGCGGCCCCGGGTGACGCCGTTCGTGGTGAGCGCGTTCCCCGCCCACCGCAGGTTCGCCGACGACTCCTCGTCGGCGATCACGACACACCCGTCGGCGCGGGACAGCTCCAGGGCCCGCTCGACGATCTCGTACGGCTTGCTGACGCGGCTCATCGTCCGGCCTCCTGCGTCGTGTTCAGGCTGTGCTTGCCCGGGGTGCGACCCCCGGACCCCCGGCAGATCCGCTGGCGAGGGCTCATCGTCCGGCCTCCTGCGTCGTGTTGAGGATGTTGACGCCCCGGAAGAGGGCGGAGGGGCAGCCGTGCGAGACCGCGGCGACCTGGCCCGGCTGGGCCTTGCCGCAGTTGAAGGCGCCGCCGAGGACGTACGTCTGCGGACCGCCGACCTGCTCCATCGAACCCCAGAAGTCGGTGGTCGTCGCCTGGTAGGCCACGTCCCGCAGCTGCCCGGCGAGACGGCCGTTCTCGATGCGGAAGAAGCGCTGTCCGGTGAACTGGAAGTTGTAGCGCTGCATGTCGATGGACCACGAACGGTCGCCGACCACGTAGATGCCCCGCTCCACGCCGCCGATCAGGTCCTCGGTCGACAGGCCGCCCGGGTCCGGCTGGAGGGAGACGTTCGCCATGCGCTGCACCGGCACGTGGGCGGGGGAGTCGGCGAAGGCGCAGCCGTTGGAGCGGCCGAGGCCGGTCAGCCGCGCGATGCGCCGGTCCAGCTGGTAGCCGACCAGGGTGCCGTCCTTCACCAGGTCCCAGGACTGCGCCTGGACGCCCTCGTCGTCGTAGCCGATCGTCGCGAGGCCGTGCTCGGCCGTCCGGTCGCCCGTCACGTTCATGATCGAGGAGCCGTACGCCAGCTTGCCCAGCTGGTCGAAGGTGGCGAAGGAGGTGCCCGCGTAGGCGGCCTCGTAGCCGAGGGCCCGGTCCAGCTCGGTGGCGTGGCCGATGGACTCGTGGATCGTCAGCCAGAGGTTCGACGGGTCCACGACCAGGTCGTAGCGGCCGGCCTCGACGCTCGGCGCCCGCATCTTCTCGGCGAGGAGCGCCGGGATCTCGTCCAGCTCCTTGTCCCAGTCCCAGCCGGTGCCGGTCAGGTACTCCCAGCCGCGGCCGACCGGCGGCGCGATCGTCCGCATCGAGTCGAACTCGCCGGTGGTCTCGTCGACGGCGACCGCCGTCAGCTGGGGGTGCAGCCGCACGCGCTGCTGGGTGGTGACGGTGCCCGCGGTGTCGGCGTAGAACTTGTTCTCGTGGACGGTCAGCAGCGAGGCGTCCACGTGCGCCACGCCGTCCGCCCGCAGCAGCCGCGCGCTCCAGTCGGCGAGCAGCGCGCTCTTCTCCTCGGCGGGCACGGAGAACGGGTCGACCTCGTACGAGGACACCCAGGTGCGCTCCTCGTGCACCGGCTCCTCGGCCAGCTCCACCCGCTCGTCGGAGCCGGCCGCCGCGATCACCTTCGCCGACAGCTTGGCCATGGCGACCGCCTGCGAGGCGACCCGCGCCGCCCCGTCCATGGTCAGGTCGACCCCGGACGCGAACCCCCAGGCCCCGCCGTGCACCACCCGCACCGCGTAACCGAGGTCCGTGGTGTCCGACGAGCCGGACGGTTTGGCGTCGCGCAGCCGCCACGAGGCGCTGCGCACCCGCTCCAGGCGGAAGTCCGCGTGCTCGGCGCCGAGCGCGCGCGCTCGGGCGAGCGCCGCGTCGGCGAGCGCCCGCAACGGCAGCGCGACGAACGAAGGGTCGATCTGATGGACCACGAGCGGCCTCGCTCTCGGCGATCGGAAGACGGGGGTCGAACTGTCCCGGAAGTCAATCACGGGTCGGGCGGCGGAGTCGGCCCATTGTCGTGCGCCCCTGGCGGAACCCGCTCCAACAGGCCACCGCGCTCGGGGGCTTGGGGCAGCGGATCAGGCCGTTGTCCTGACCCCGCGACCGGTGGGATGAGATGATCCACGCCATGCACGGGTGGGTGAACGAGGTCAGGTCCTGGCTGTCGTCGCTGGACGAGGACGCGCTCAGGTCCCTGCTGACCTGGCACCCGTGCTTACGCGGGGAGAAGCACGCCCACGCCCATGCCCAGGACCGCCCGCCGCGGCGGACACCCCCGACGCGCCGCGAACTGCACGCGGCCCGCGTGCAGTTGGCCAAGGCCCAGCAGGCCCAGCTGGCGAGCATCGCCGGCTGCGGGCTCGCCTGGGCGGCGAAGGCCCTGCGGAGCGAGTACGGCTTCTCCGAACGCTCCCTCGCCGACCCCACGCTCGACGAACTCCTCGCCATGCTCGCGGTCCTCGAACCGCCCCTGGCCCGGTGCGCGCTCTACGGGATGCTCATGCCCGGCCCCGCCGCCCGGCTGCCGGCCGGACCGCTGGCGCGTTCCCACACGGCCGCGTTACAGGCGGCGGCCGACGGCACACCGCCCCCGGACGCGCACCGGAGGGGGCCGGGCCTCGGCCCGCCCCGGGCCGCCCCGGAGCGCGCCGCACCCGAAGGCCGCGACGAGTCCCCGCCGACGCCCCCCGACCGTGAGGAAGCCGCCCCTGTGCCCCTGCCCCCGTCCGGCTCCCCGGCCGACCCGCCCTCCGCCCTCACCGACCTGAGGCGCTCCGGCGAACGCCTCGCCGCCCTCCTGCGCGCGGCGGCCGACGCCGTCGCGGCCGGCCCGGTCCCCGCCGGCGCCCCCGCCGACGCGCTCGCGGCCTGGACGGGGGAGCGCGCCCGGCTGGCCGCGGCGCTCGCCGCCGAGGGCTTCGCCTGGGAGCCGGACCTCGGCTACGACGACGCCGAGGCCGGACTGACCCGCCTGCGGGCCGCGCGGGCGGAACAGCGCGACGCCCTCCGCCGCAAGACGAGCCGGTACGCCGAGCTCCTGGAGCTGGCCGACGGGGAGGAGGAGGCCGCCGACCTGCGGCGCCACCTGGAACGCACCGAGGCGCAGCTGCGCGCCCTCGACGCGGCAGACGACCGGCTTCACGCCCCCTCCGCCGACGGCCCCCTCGCACCGGCCGTGCCCGCCCCGGACGCGGCGGCACCTGACGCGGCGGCCCCGGACCACGTGCCACCGAACGCGGCGATACCGGCCGCGGCCGGACCGGACACGGGCGAGGGAGACCCCACGGCGGGCGGTCCCACGCCGCGACCGCCCCTTCCCGCCGCGTCCGTACCCGCCCCCTCCGCGCCCGTCACCCCCGGTCCGGACGCCCCCGCCGGGCAGACCGCCCACGGCACCGGCGACGCCCCCGCGCCCGCGGGCCGCGCGGCCGACCGCGTCCGGGTCGGCGCCTCCGCCATCGAGGCCGTCCGCCGCGCGGTGGAGCCGCCGCCGCCGACCCTCCCGCCGGCCCCCGGCCCGGCGCCGCAGCCGCCGTCCGCATCCGCGACGGCCACCCCGACCGCCCCGCCGCCCGCCGCGCAGGCTCCTCCCGTCCCGCCGACACCGCCGGCCCCCGCGACCGATTCCGGGACGCCGCCGCCCGCCCCGCCGCCGTCCCACCCCGCGCCCTCCGCCGCACCGGACCCCGCCCCCGCGGCGATCCCCGCCCAGGCGCGCGCCGCCGGGACCGCCGCCCGGACCGCCCCGCCCTCCGCCAAGGCCGCGAAGACCGCCAGGCCCGCCGCGCCGGTGACCACACCCCCGGCGGAGGAGCCGTGGCCCGCCGGGGTCGAGGCGCCGGACTGGGACCCGTACGCGCCCTGGGACACGGGCAGCGAACCGCCCGTCGCCCGGCTGCTGAGGGACGGACGAGTGGCCGAGGCGTACTGGCTGACGGTCGCCTCGCGGGAGAGCGCCGCGCGGGCCCGGACGCTCGCCTTCGCCGCCGCCGCTTTCGGCTGCGTGTCGGACAGCGAGGCCACCCCCGTGCAGATGGCGCACGAGTTCGACCCGGCCCTCGCCGCGCAGGACCGGGAGGCGCACCTCGTGGCCCTGGCGGCGGCCCTGCGCACCGGGCTCACGGCCCGCTGGCCGCACGGGCTGATCAGCGGGTTCGTCATGCCGTCGGGACTGAGCGGCGCCTGGCAGCACCTGCTGAACGTGCTCGTCGCCGCCGTGCGCGACGGCCGCGCCTTCGAGCCCGGCATGCTCCAGGGCAGCGCCGAGGGACAGGAGGCCGCCACCCGCGAGGAGATCGGCCTGACGGCCCGGCAGCTGCTCGACGACCTCCCGCGCCGGAAGATGAAGTACCAGCGGGCGTCACAGGTGCTCCAGTACCTCGTCGGCCCCTCGGGCGCGCTGCGGCACGCCCTCAACGAGGTCATCGAGTGGTCCGGCCGGAGCCCCGCCCAGTCCGCCGGCGCGCCCGGATTCCGCGCCCTCGGCGAGGAACTGTGGCGCGCGGAGGACATCGACCGGCTCATCGAGGTCACGGACGCCCTGTTCCGCACGTCGAAGCAGGCGAAGGAACCGATCACCGCCGGCGCGCTCCGGCAGCTGCACACCGCCTGCCGCTCGGTCGGCGAGCTCCTTATGCGCGCCGAGGCCGCCCACACCGCCGGCCGCCCCCACCAGGGCGTCAGCGACCGCGGCATCCCGGAACTGGCCTCCGTCCTGCGCGACGTCGCCGACGACCCCGCGCCCGCCGGCACCGGCGGCGCCGCCCTCGCCCTGCTGCGCGGCTGGCTGACCGGCGCCCACCAGCGCCCCGCGGACACCGCGGCCGACCTCCTCCGGGAGAACGGCGGCCCGGTGCCGCCCGCCGACGCCCTGCTCCGCCTGCCCGACCTGCCCCGGGACGCCCTGGGCGACCCCGACCTCGCCGACCCCAGGGCCGCCCGCAGGATCGCCGCCCTGCTGGCGCCCGCCGACGCCGAGCACGCCCTCTCCCGCCACCTCGGCGACGGCGACCTGCACCTCGCCAGGGCGCTGCTCGCCGCCGCCGAGAACAGGCCGGAGGAGTACGGCTGCACCGCCGACCCCGAGTGGCACGAGAGCGCCGCCCGGCGGCTGGCGCAGGGCCACGAGGAGTGGCGCCGCGCCGTCGCCGAGCACCACCGCGCGGCCGCCGGGCTGCTCGCCCAGATGCGGACGCTCAACCAGCTCGCCGCCGACCAGGAGCGGGAGTTCGTGGGCCGCCTCCAGGAGTTCGCCGACGGCGAGGAGTCGGGCCGCTACCGCTTCGCCGTGGACTCGCTCCGCACCCTGGAGGCCGAGCTCGTCACCCTCGTCGAGGACTACACCCGCCAGCTCCGCGAGAACCTCGCCCAGCTCCGCTCCCGGCTCGACCAGCCGCTCTCCGCCGGCGACCACGACCGGATCGCCCGCCTCATCGACGAGGGCGACACCGTCACCGCGCAGGAGTTCCTCGCCCTCGCCACCGGCCACACGCCGCTGCCGGAGCGGCCCGCCGACGACGGCTCGGAACTCGCCGCCTTCCTCACCGGCGTCACCGCGCCCGGTGCGCCGAAGGCCGGCGGGGAGGGCACCGACGCCGAATGGTGGGCCCGGCACTACGGCGACCCGTCCGCGTCCCTCACCCCGGCGGCGGGCAACGGCCTGGAGGCGTGGGCGGCCCTGTGCACCCCGCGCGGCCGGCGCGGCGACCTGCCCCAGCACCTCTCCCGGCTGCTGCGGCTCCTCGGCCTGGAACTCGCCGCGAACCAGGTCGTCGCCGAGCGGGTGGCGCTGGGCCAGGGCATGCGCCGCTTCAAGGTCCGCGCCCGCGTCGCCGAACGCGCCGGCTACGTCGCGGCGCTGGGCTCCCGGGCCTCCTCGTACACCGTCCTGCTCGTCTGGGAGGAACAGCCGGCCGACGGCCCGCTGGCGCACCTGGAGGACGCCGACGTCGGCGCCAACATCGTGCTCTACCTGCACCCCCTGGGCCTGGAGGGCCGCCGCGGCCTCGCCGAGTCCGCCCGCTCCTTCGCCCAGCAGGCGCTCGTCGTCGACTCGGCGGTGATGGGCTGGATGGCGGCCCGCGCCCCCGGCTCCTTCCGCTCGCTCCAGCGCGTGACCCTGCCCTGGGCGGCGTACAACCCCTACACGCCGTTCGTCGCGGGGCTCGTCCCGCCCGAGGTCTTCTACGGCCGCGACGAGGAGATGCGGGAGGTGATGGGCCGCGAGGGCGGCATGTTCCTCTACGGCGGCCGGCAGCTCGGCAAGTCCGCGCTGCTGCGCCGGGTCGCCGAGATCTTCCCGAGCCGCGCCGACACCCACGTCGCCGTCTACCTCGACCTGCTCAAGGCCGAGATCGGCCACGCCGAGGCCCCCGACCGGATCTGGAGCCGGCTGGTGGAGGACCTCAAGCGCAAGGGCGTGTTCAACAACAAGATGTCCGAGCAGGCCAACCCCGACGTCGTGGTGCGCAACATCCGCGCCTGGCTCGACCAGGACGACACCCGGCGCATCCTCGTCCTCGCGGACGAGGCGGACGCCTTCCTCAACACCGACTCGCGCCGCGCCTTCCGCGTCGGCAGCGAGTCGACCTTCCCCAACGTCATGCACTTCCAGCGCCTCATGGAACAGACCGAACGCCGCTTCAAGATCGTCTTCGCGGGTCTGCACCAGGTCCAGCGCTTCGGCCACCTCTCCAACGTCTCCACCGTCCACGGCGGCCCCGACGTCCTCGTCGGCCCCCTCGGCACCCAGGCCGCCGTCCGGCTCGTCACCGAACCCATGGCCGCGCTCGGCTACTTCTTCGAGCGCCCCGAACTGGTCTGGCGCATCCTCGCCATCACCAACTACCAGGCCAACCTCGTGCAGATCTTCTGCCGCGAGCTCGTCCGCGTCCTGCACGACCGCCCGTACGCCTTCTCCGGCGAACCGCTGCGGATCACCGAGGACGACGTCCAGAAGGTCGCCGCCTCCGAGACCGTCCGCCGCCAGATCGCCGAACGGCTGCGCTTCACCATCAACCTGGAGGACCGCTACCGCGTCCTCGCCCTCGTCATAGCCCTGCGCAGCCTCCAGGACGCCTACCGCGGCGACTACAGCGCGAGCGAACTGCTCCAGGAGGCACGCGAGGCATGGCCGGAGGGGTTCGAGATGCTCACCGCCAAGCAGGCGCAGATCTTCCTCACCGAGATGGTCGGCCTCGGCCTGCTCATCCAGCTCGGCGACCGCTCCCGCTTCGCCGTCCGCAGCCCCAACGTCGTCAACATGCTCGGCACCCGCGAGGAGCTCGAACTCGAACTGCGCGAGACCGAGTTCGGCCTGCCCTACGACTACAACCCGCACGCCGCCCGGCGCCTCCTCGGCCGCGACGCCCGCAACGTCCAGACCTACAGCCCGCTCACCGAGGAGCAGCTCCACGAGAGCGCCCAGTCCGGCGTCAGCCTCATCGGCACCACCGCCCTCCACCGGCCCGAACTCGTCCGCCAGGCCGTCACCGCCTTCGCCGTCAACCGGGGCGTCGACGTCGTCCCGCACACCCACGGCGAGGACCTCACCGCCCTCCTCAAGAGCCGCGGCCGCAAGGCCCACGTGATCATCGCGGACCTGCGCGCCGCCTCACCGGCCGAACTCCGCGAGGCCGTCCGCTCCCTCCAGGTCCACGCCGGCCCCGCCGCCGACCGCCTGCTCCGCCAGACCCAGCCGCGCAGCGGCGGCAACGAGAACCGCTCCGTCGTGGCCGTCGCCGACGCCGTCGCCCTCTCCGCGCTCGCCGCCGACGAGGGGCTCGACGAGCTGTCCGTACGCTGGCTCCGCCCGGAACGGTGGACCGCCGACGCCCTGCGCGCCTGGTCCGAGTGCCCCTTCGTCTCCCGCGAGGACCGCGACCGGCTGGTCGCCGCCACCGGCGGCTGGCCCCGGTGGATGGAGGCCGCGGTGGCGGACGTGTCCGTGCACGGCCAGACCCTGGAGAACGCCGTCGAACGGATCCGCGCGCTCATCGACGGCCCCCGCAACCTCTCCGAGCACCTGCGCCTCTCCGGTCTCGACGCACGGGACCTCGACCGCCTCGCCACCTGGACGGGGTACGTCGAGGAGGGCCAGGGCGCCCCGCGCGACGACGTCCGCGAGGCGGTGGAGCTCGACGACACCGACACCGACGCCTGGCTGCACCGCCTCGAACAGCTCGGGGTCCTCGACGAGACGGCCGAGGGCTTCGCAGTGGAGCCGGTCACGTACCGCGCGGTGCGGGCCCGGGCGGCGGCGGCCGGGGAGAGGTGACGTGACGCACGCCCCCGCCCGCACGCCGGCCGCGGCCGCGGTCCCCGCCGTGCGCCCGACCGACCTGCCCGGCGTCCGCGCCCGGCTGCGCGAGGTCACCTCCGACCTCGCCGCCGGCCTCAACTGCCTGTGGCTGGTCACCGACGCGGCGGTGGAGTCGGGACTCGCCGACGCCCTGTACCGCGAGGCGCTCGCCGCGGCCCCCGTCCACCTCGACGTGCCCGCCCCCGCACGCGGGACGGAGCCCCCGCCCGAGGCCGACGGGCCTCCGCCGTCCGGGCCGGGGCCGGGGTCCGGGCCCGGGTCCGAGGACGTCGCCGGCTCCGGGGCCGCGGCCGAGGACGGCGACGGCGACGGCCAGGGCGCCGAAGGACACCCCGACGGACGCGACGCCGGAGACGACCGCCGGACCCGCACGGACGGCTGGCCGGAGGGCGACGAACTGCCCTACCTCGACCTGCCCGACGACGGCTTCGACCTCGACCTCGGCTGGACCCTCGACGACCGCCCGCCCCCTCTGCCGGCTCCCCGCCGGGACCCCGGCGCCGCCCGCCACGACCCGCGGCGCCTCACCGCCCGGCTCGGCGGCCGCCTCGGCGTCGCCCCGGACGAAGCCGTCCCCGCCCTCGTCGCCCGCGTCCCCGGACAGCGCCCGGTCGTCGGCGTCCGCGCCTGGCGGGAACACGACGGCGGCCAGGGGACGGCCGCGCTCTTCCGCTCCCTCGCGGCGGCGGTCAAGGAGGCCGGGCTGCCGCCGGGCGAACGCCCCCGCCTCCTGGTCGTGGCCCGCCTCGGCGACCTGCCGGAACCGCTGCCCGACGCCCTGCGCGACGGCCACGGGGACACCGCCGTGCACTGGTGGTGGGGCGCGCTCGGCCGGCTCGACACCGCCACCGCGATCCTGTCGGCACCCGACCACGGACACCCGGCCGGGCGGGCGCGCGACCCGCTCGCGGACCGGGTCCGCCGGGCGGTGCGCGCCGAGACCGTGGTCGAGGTCTGCGGCCCCGACCTGGACCTCGCCCGGCTCCTCGTCCTGGAATGGGACGGCGCCCAGCACACCCTCGCCGACGCGCTCGGGCGCTGCCTCGCCGCCACCGGCGCGCCCGCGCCGGGGGAGTACCCGCCCCTGCGGCGGATCGGCGCCCTCGCCCGCCCCGGGACCGAGCTGCGCCGGGCGTGGTCCCGGGGCACGGTCGTGTCCTGGGAGGGCCGGCTGCGCCACCACGTGTCGGTCTGGCACCCGGCCGCCCCGGCCGACGGCGGCCCGCCGCCCGCGCCCACCGCCGACGCCCGGGCCCGGCTCGCGGCCCTCGTCTCCCAGGCCCAGCAGCGCGTCCTGGCCCCGTGGATCGAGGAGGCGCGGCAGCGGCTCGCCGCGCGGGCCCTCGGGCACCTCACGCGGCCGGTGGCCGCCGTCGTCGCGGAGCACGCCGAGCGCCCGGCGGCGGAGCTGCGCGGCGACCCGGAGCGGGCCTTCGGCGAACTCCAGGTGGGGGAACTGCTCGGAGCCCACATCAGCGGGGCCCTCGCCCTTCCCCCGGACGACGCCCGGCTGCTGCGGCTCCTCGTCATGGCCAGAAATGTGCTGTCGCACCGCTCCGTGCTGTACGACCGGACGCTCGACGACCTCTGCGCCGAGCTGTCCCGTGCCGACCTGCGGGCTTCCTGAGGAGCCCCGCCGAGCAGCCCCGGACGCGCGGGGGACCACGTCCCCACCGGCCCCGAGCTGTAGGGACCCGACAGTGACACCCGTACGCCACTGTCGGAGGTCGATTCCTCATGTCGGGAGCGATACCGATAGGTTTTCGGCTACCAGACCGCTATCGAAAGGGTGATCCGTTGAGCCGCTCGGTTCTCGTCACCGGAGGAAACCGGGGCATCGGCCTCGCCATCGCCCGCGCGTTCGCCGAGGCCGGCGACAAGGTCGCGATCACGTACCGCTCCGGCGACCCCGCTGAGCTCGAGAAGGACGGTTTCCTGGCCGTCAAGTGCGACATCACCGACTCCGAGCAGGTCGACCGGGCCTACAAGGAGATCGAGGAGAAGCACGGTCCGGTCGAGGTCCTCGTGGCCAACGCCGGCGTGACCAGGGACCAGCTCCTCATGCGGATGTCCGAGGACGACTTCACGTCCGTCCTCGACACCAACCTCACCGGCACCTTCCGCGTGGTCAAGCGGGCCAACCGCGGGATGCTGCGCGCCAAGAAGGGCCGCGTCGTCCTGATCTCCTCGGTCGTCGGTCTGCTGGGCTCCGCGGGCCAGGCCAACTACGCCGCCTCCAAGGCCGGCCTCGTCGGCTTCGCCCGCTCCCTCGCGCGCGAGCTCGGCTCGCGCAACCTCACCTTCAACGTCGTCGCCCCTGGTTTCGTCGACACCGACATGACCGCGGTGCTCACCGACGAGCAGCGCGCGGGCATCGTGTCCCAGGTGCCGCTGGGCCGCTACGCGCAGCCGGAGGAGATCGCCGCCGCGGTGAAGTTCCTCGCCTCCGACGACGCCTCGTACATCACTGGAGCCGTCATCCCGGTTGACGGCGGATTGGGCATGGGTCACTGATCACCATGAGCGGAATTCTCGAGGGCAAGCGCATCCTGATCACCGGTGTGCTGATGGAGTCCTCCATCGCCTTCCACACCGCGAAGCTGGCCCAGGAGCAGGGTGCGGAGATCATCCTCACCGCCTGGCCGCGGCCGTCGCTGACCGAGCGCATCGCCAAGAAGCTCCCCAAGCCGGAGAACGTGAAGGTCCTGGAGCTCGACGTCTCCAACGACGAGCACCTCGCGCGCCTGGAGGGCCAGGTCCGCGAGCAGCTCGGCGACCGCCTCGACGGCATCGTGCACTCGATCGGCTTCGCCCCCCAGGACGCGCTCGGCGGCAACTTCCTCAACACGCCGTTCGAGTCCGTCGCCACGGCCATGCACGTCTCCGCCTTCTCGCTGAAGTCGCTGACGACGGCGCTGCTGCCGCTGATGACCGAGGGCGGCTCCGTCGTCGGCCTCACCTTCGACGCGCAGTACGCCTGGCCGCAGTACGACTGGATGGGCCCGGCCAAGGCCGCCCTGGAGGCCACCAGCCGCTACATGGCCCGTGACCTGGGCAAGCAGAACATCCGCTGCAACCTGATCTCGGCCGGCCCCATCGGCTCGATGGCCGCCAAGTCCATCCCGGGCTTCAGCGAGCTGGCCGCCGTCTGGGACAGCCGCTCCCCGCTGGAGTGGAACCTCGCCGACCCCGAGCCGGCCGGCCGCGGCGTCGTGGCGCTGCTCTCCGACTGGTTCCCGAAGACGACGGGCGAGATCGTCCACGTCGACGGCGGCCTGCACGCGATCGGCGCCTGACCGCCCGCGCGCACCCCGCGCACCACCGAGGGCCGTGGGCCCGCCTCCCGGGGCGGACCCGCGGCCCTCGTCGCGTCCCGGTGCGGGCGTACGGACCCCGGGCACCGGCCGCCGGTGGCGCACGGCCCCCGCCGCGGAGCCACGGCCCGCGGCGTCGCGCAACTCCTGCACGACTCGAAAAGTCGCCCGAATCACCCCAGACTGGTGCGCAGCGTGATGTTCCTGCCGCTCACGGGGAGGAGGTTCGGGTATGCGCGCGATACGCCAGGGGTTCGGCGCCTTCGCCACGGTCGCCGTTCTGCTCACCGGGATGGCCGTCGCCGCCGAGGCGCGCACCGCGCCCGCGCCGGCCGAGGACCTTCCCGCCGCCGCACCGCCGGCCGCGGAGCCGGAGGTCTACGAGGCCTCCTGCCGCACCCTCGTCGAGGGCTCCCGCGTCACCGCCCACTGCCAGAACCCGTACCCGCGCTCCGACCGCGTCAGCCTCCACGTGGAGTGCGAGCGCTGGTGGGACGTCGACACCGACAGCGCCTCCGTGGAGATCGGCCCCGCCGACTACGCCACGATCACCGGCCGCTGCTGGAAGGAGGTGCGGGCCGCCTGGGTCACGCACCGGCCGGCGGACCCGGCTGCGGAGCGGGCTCCGGGCTCCTGAGGCACAGGAAGGGGTAGCCGGCCGCCTCCGTGCCGGCCCGGTCGGCGTCGCCCTCCCGGATCGCGTCCACCAGCCGCGCGTGGTCCATGTGGTTCTCCGGCCGCAGCACCTGCCCGACGTCGTCGCGCAGCCAGTCCCGCAGCAGGTCGCCCAGGTCGGCGTAGAGCTCCGTCAGCACCTCGTTGCCCGAGGCGGCGACGACCGCGTGGTGGAAGGCGGCGTCGACGGTCACGAACCGCTCCGCGTCCCCGGACTCCCAGGCCTCCTCGCGCCGCTGGAGCAGGGCGTCGAGCTGCTTGAGGTCCTTCTCCGTGCGGCGTCCCGCGGCGAACCGGGCCGCGGCCGACTCCAGCGTCGAGCGGAGCTCGGCGACGTGCCGGGGGTCGGAGCCGGCGAAGCGCCGGTGCATGACGCCCGCCAGCTCGCTGGTGGCGACGACGTACGTCCCCGAACCCTGGCGGATGTCGAGGAGTCCGTTGTGCGCGAGCGCCCGGACGGCCTCGCGGACCGTGTTGCGGGCCACGCCCAGCTGCTCGACCAGCTCGGGTTCGGTCGGGATGCGCGAACCCACCGGCCACTCGCCGGAGGTGATCTGGTTGCGCAGCTCGGCGATCACCTGGTCGGAGAGACCGGCGCGCCGGGGGTGACCGAGGGCCATGAAGGACCTTCCTGTTCGTTCGAGATTGGACAACCAATCATCCCATGATTCTATGATGGCCCCATGCCAGACGAGCCGAAGACCCTCGACCCCGCCGCACCGACGGCCCGGACCACCGCTTCGGCGGCCGCCACCGCACCGACCGCCACCGCGGCGCCGACCGGGACGACCGCCACCGCCGCGGATTCTCCCGCACCGGCCCGCCCCCACCGGACCGGAGCCGGCGACTCCGCGACGGGCCCGGCCCTCCAGGCCGCGGCCGGCCCCCGCTGGACCCTCGCGCTCGTCACCGTCGGACTCGTCCTGGCCGCGCTCAACCTGCGCCCGGCCATCACCAGCTTCGGCGCCCTCCTGGAGGACGTCAGTGACGGCCTCCACATGAGCGGCAGCGTCGCCGGCGTCCTCACCTCGGTCCCGCCGCTCTGCTTCGCGGTCTTCGGCATCACCGCCCCGCGCCTCGCCCGCCGATTCGGCCCCGCGGCCGTCGTCTGCGCGGGCATGGCGGCCATCTTCGCCGGCCTCGTCGTCCGGCCCCTCGCCGGTGGCACCGTCGGCTTCCTCGCCGCCAGCGCCCTCGCCCTCATGGGCATCGCCGTCAGCAACGTCCTCATGCCCGTCATCGTCAAGCGGTACTTCCCCGACCGCGTCGGCAGCATGACCGGCCTGTACTCCATGGCGCTCGCCCTCGGCACCTCCGTCGCCGCGGCCGCCACCGTCCCGATGACCGACGCCCTCGGCGGCGACTGGCGCCTCGGCCTCGGCGTCTGGGCGGTCCTCGCCGCCCTCGCCGTCCTGCCCTGGATCCCGCTGGTGCGCGACCGCGACCGCGCGGGTGGACGTGCGGGGCGGGCCGCGGCCGCCGAGACCACCGCGCCGCCGCGCGTCGCCCGCAGCCGCACCGCCTGGGCCCTCGGCTGCTTCTTCGGACTCCAGGCCACCGGCGCCTACATCACCATGGGCTGGATGCCGCAGATCTTCCGCGACGCCGGCGTCGCCGCCTCCACGGCCGGCGTCCTCCTCGCGGTCACCATGGTCATGGGCGTCCCGCTCGCCTTCGTCATCCCCCGCCTCGCCACCCGCATGAAGAACCAGGGCCCGATCGTCGTCGCCCTCGGTCTCTGCGGCCTCAGCGGCTACACCGGCCTCTTCCTCGCCCCGGCCGCCGGAGCCTGGGTCTGGGCCGTGCTCCTCGGCATCTCCAACTGCTCCTTCCCGCTCGCCCTCACCATGATCGGCATGCGCTCGCGCACCGGCGCCGGCGTCGTCCGCCTCTCCGCCTTCGCCCAGAGCGTCGGCTACCTCATCTCCATCCCCGGCCCCCTCCTGGTCGGCGTGCTCTACCAGCACAGCGGCGGCTGGGGACTGCCGATCGCGCTCATGGGCGGCCTGATGATCCCGCAGATGATCATCGGTTCGCTGGCCGGACGGGACCGCATCGTCGAGGACGAGTGCTGAGATGCGAGACTGGCCCCATGCCAGTCCTCGAACCCAACCCCCCGAACGGCCAGAAGAAGCTGCTCGTCGTGCTCGGCGCGATGCTCGGCATCACGGTCGTCATCTCCGTCCTCGCCTCCGCCTTCTCGCCGTGACCCCCACCGGGGGTGGGGGTGGCCCCCGCATCCCCTAGGGGGTGAGTGTCAGGGTGAAGTGGGTGGATCACCGGATGGGCCGCCCGCTCCGTGCTCCGTAGGTTGGAGACACCAAGGGAAAGCGGACCACTCACCCCCGGAGGCGGCCATGTCGGCCCCAGCACAGTCCCGCGTCGGAGCCACGACCGCAGGTGTCGACACCCGGCTGCCCTGGTGGGCCCTCGCCCTCCCGGTCGCCGCGTTCGCCGCCCTCCTGCTCCTCATCGCCGGGCCGGGTGAGGCCCACGCGACCTCGGGTGATCCGGGAGTCGGCCGGGTTCTGGACCACCTCCAGCAAACGCTCTCTCTCTGAGTCGCCGGGGGCCGTTTCGTGCGAAGCTGTTGACCATGAGCGTCGACACACCTCGCAAGATCGTGCTGCTCCGACACGCCAAGGCCGACTGGAACGGCGAATCCGACCACGAGCGCCCCCTCGCCGACCGGGGCCGCACGGACGCCCCCGTCGCGGGCCGCAGGCTCGCCGGCACCGGCATCGCCCTCGACCTGGCCCTCTGCTCCACCGCCGCCAGAACCCGGGAGACCTGGAAGCTGGCCGTCGCGGAACTCCCGGAGCGCCCCCGGACCGTCTACGAGGAGCGCCTCTACGAGGCATCGGTCGGCGAGATCATCGCGCTGCTCAACGAGACCCCCGACGAGGTCTCCGACCTCCTGGTCATCGGCCACAACCCCGGGATGCACGGACTCGCCGACGCCCTCGCCGGCGAGAGCGAGGGGGACACCCTGTCCCGGATGAACCGCAGCGGCTTCCCCACCTCCGCCTTCGCCGTCCTCGCCTTCGACGGCTCCTGGAAGTCGGTCGAGCTCGGCGCCGCCCGCCTCGTCGACTTCTGGGTCCCGCACCCCTGACCCGTACGACCGCGGCGCACGCACCCGGACGAGCACCGGGCCCGGCGGCCGACCCGTACGCACGCTCCCGTACGCGGCGGCTGGCGGCCGACCGTACGCACGCTCCCGTACGCGAGAGGGCCCGGCCGTCCCACGACGGCCGGGCCCTCTCCTGTGCCGGGGCTCAGTGCAGCAGCTCCTCGCCGCCGTCCGCCGCCTCGACCTCCTCGCGCGTGATCCCGAGCAGGTACAGCACGGTGTCGAGGAAGGGCACGTTCACAGCCGTGTCCGCGGCCCTGCGCACCACCGGCTTGGCGTTGAACGCCACGCCGAGACCGGCCGCGTTCAGCATGTCCAGGTCGTTGGCCCCGTCGCCGATCGCCACGGTCTGCGCCAGCGGCACCCCCGCCTCCGTGGCGAACCGGCGCAGCAGCCGCGCCTTGCCCGCGCGGTCCACGATCTCGCCGGTCACTCGCCCGGTCAGCTTCCCGTCGACGATCTCCAGGGTGTTGGCCTGGGCGAAGTCCAGCCCCAGCCGCTCCTTCAGGTCGTCGGTGACCTGCGTGAACCCGCCGGAGACCACACCCACCTGGTACCCGAGCCGCTTGAGCGTACGGATCAGGGTCCGGGCCCCCGGCGTCATCCGCACCTCGGCACGGACCTTGTCGACCACCGAGGCGTCGAGACCGGCCAGCAGCTTCACCCGCGCGTGCAGCGACTGCTCGAAGTCCAGCTCGCCGCGCATCGCCGCCGCCGTCACCTCGGCGACCTCGTCCTCGCAGCCCGCGTGCGCCGCGAAGAGCTCGATCACCTCGTCCTGGATCAGCGTCGAGTCGACGTCCATCACGACCAGCCGCTGGGCGCGCCGGTGCAGCCCGGCGGAGACCACGCCGACGTCGACGCCGATGGAGTGCGCCTCGACGGCGAGGGCCGTCCGCAGCGGCTCTGTCTCACAGCCCGAGACGGCGAACTCGACCGCCGTGACCGGGTACTTCGCCAGGCGGAAGACGCGGTCGATGTTGCCGCCGGTCTCCGCGATCCTGGCCGCTATGGCCGCCGTCTGCTCCGCCGTCAGCGGGTTGCCGAGGACGGTGACGTGGGATCGGCCCTCACCGCGCGGCCGGTTGTCACCGGTGCCGGAGATGATCTCGGCCTGCAGCTTCAGCGACTCGGCCCAGCTGTGCACGGTGGCCCGCAGCTCACCCGCCGAGGCCACGGTCGGCTCCGTCACGAGCGCGCACAGGACGAGGCGGCCGCGGGAGACCACCTGCTCGATGTCCACGACGTCGACGGAGTAGGCGGCGAGGGTGTCGAAGAGTCCCGCGGTGATCCCGGGACGGTCCTTCCCGAAGATCTTGACGAGAAGGGTGGGAACGTCTGAGGTCTGCGATGCGCTCATGGTGGTTCCACCGTATCGGGCACGGCGTGCCACCTGACCCCCCGTCCCGCGTAGCGGACACCCGGGCGGCCGGCGAAGCGCGCCCGGAGGGCTCCGGAGGGACGCCCGGGGGAGCCTGCGCCGGGTCTTCACGCTGCCCGACTTTCGGAGAGGGGACCGGGCCTGAAATAGTTCCCCACGATGTTCGCCATCCCTGGGCTCCCCGCGACGGGGGTACATCGGGGGACAAGTAGTGGGGCGTGGAGTGCCAGAACTCGTACTGGAATTGAATGGAAGGACCTGGACCCTCGACCCGTCCAGGTCGTACACCCTGGGTCGTGATCCGCAGGGCGACCTGGTCATCGACGACGCCAGGGTCTCGTGGCGCCACGCCACGATCAGCTGGGGCGGCCGGAGCTGGGTCATCGAGGACCACGGCTCCACCAACGGCACGTTCGTCCAGGGGCAGCGGATCCACCAGATGGAGATCGCCCCCGGCTCGGCCGTCCACCTCGGCAACGCGACCGACGGCCCGCGGCTCAATCTCGCCGCCGGGGCCCAGGGCGCACCGCAGGCCCAGCAGCCGCCGGTGGCCCAGCCCGTGGCGGCGCACCAGGCCGCCGACCAGGCCGCCCAGGCGGAATGGGTCACGCAGGGACCGCCGCAGCAGCAGGGCTGGCAGCAGCCGCCCGCGCAGCCGCAGTTCCCGCACCAGCAGGGCGCCCCCCAGGGCGCGCACGGTCACCAGGGGCACGGCGCCGCCGCGGGGGCGTCGTCGGCCTACGCCGACCGCAGCCCGACGACGTTCCACCAGCTGTCCCTCGGCCACGTCATGCGCATCGGCCGTGCCCTGGAGAACGAGCTGGTCGTCTCCGACCTCCAGGTCTCCCGGAACCACGCCGAGTTCCACGCGACGCCCGACGGCCGTTTCGAGATCCGCGACCTCGGCTCGCACAACGGCACGTACGTCAACGGCCAGCCGATCCCCAAGGGCGGCACCGCCCTCCTCGGTCCGCAGGACATCGTCGGCGTCGGCCACTCGACGTTCCGGATCGTCGGCGGCCAGCTGGAAGAGTTCGTCGACACCGGCTCGGTCTCCTTCTCGGCCCGCCACCTGACGGTCACCGTCGACGGCGGCAAGCAGATCCTCAAGGACGTCTCCTTCGGCGTCCCCGAGAAGTCGCTGATCGGCGTCATCGGCCCGTCGGGCTCCGGCAAGTCCACCCTGCTCAAGGCGCTGACCGGATACCGCCCGGCCAACGAGGGCGACGTCCTCTACGACAACCGCAGCCTCTACAAGCAGTTCGCCGAGCTGCGCCAGCGCATCGGTCTGGTCCCGCAGGACGACATCCTGCACAAGGAGCTGACCGTCCAGAAGGCGCTGCGCTACGCGGCCAAACTCCGCTTCCCCGGCGACACCGCCACGGCCGAGCGCGAGGCCCGCATCGACGAGGTGCTGCGCGAGCTCAAGCTCGACATCCACAAGGAGAAGAAGGTCACCTCCCTCTCCGGTGGCCAGCGCAAGCGCGTCTCCGTCGCGCTGGAGCTCCTCACCAAGCCGTCGCTGATCTTCCTGGACGAGCCGACCTCCGGCCTCGACCCGGGCATGGACCGCGACGTCATGCAGCTCCTGCGCGGCCTCGCGGACGACGGCCGCACGGTCCTCGTCGTCACCCACTCGGTGGCCGAGCTCGGCCTGTGCGACAAGCTCCTCGTCATGGCGCCCGGCGGCTCGGTGGCGTACTTCGGTCCGCCGGAGGAGGCGCTGAACTTCTTCGGCTACTCCACCTGGGCCGACGTCTTCTCGGCCTTCGAGAACTACCGCGACTACGACTGGGCGGGCCGCTGGAAGGGCTCGCAGCACTACCAGATGTACGCCGCGGACATCGACGCCGTCGCCGCCCAGCCCGTCCAGATGCCGCAGCAGGCGATGTCCCGGCCGCCCAAGCCGCAGGGCTGGGGCTCCCAGCTGTGGACCCTGATCCGCCGCTACGTCTCGGTGATCGCCTCCGACAAGGGCTTCCTGGGCCTCATGGTGATCCTGCCGGCCGTCCTCGGCGCGGTCTCGGTCGTCATCCCCGCGGACTTCGGCCTGGGCTCGCCCAAGCCGCCGTCCCGCTTCAACGGCGACGCCGGCACGATCATGCTGATCCTCGCGGTCGGCATGTGCTTCAGCGGCGCCGCCAACTCCGTCCGAGAGCTGATCAAGGAACGGGTCATCTACGAACGGGAGCGCGCCACCGGCCTCTCCCGCTCCGCGTACCTGATGTCCAAGGTCATCGTGCTCGGCCTGATCACGGCCTTCCAGGGCGTCATCATCTGCGGCATCGGCTTCTCCACCCGGGCCCTGCCCGAGGAGGGCCTGTTCATGCCGCCGGCCGTCGAGCTGTGCGTCCAGGTCATCGCCCTGGGCCTGACCTCGATGATGTTCGGCCTGGTCATCTCGTCGCTCGTGAAGACCGCCGAGAAGACCATGCCCCTCCTGGTCATGTTCGCGATCATCCAGGTCGTCTTCACCGGCATCCTCTTCCAGGTCTACGGCTCGCCCGGCCTGGAGCAGTTCGCCTGGCTCATGCCCTCCCGCTGGGGCATCGCCGGCGCCGGCACCACGCTCGACCTGGCCCGCCTCATGCCGCCGTGGGACCACAAGAACCCCACCGACACCGACCCCCTGTGGGAGCACACGGTCGCCCAGTGGAGCCTGGACCTCGGCATCCAGCTCCTGATGGCCGTCGTCTGCTGCTTCGTCGTGGCGCGCCTGCTGCGCCGCCACGAGCCCGAGGTCATGCGCAAGTAGCCGGATCCGGCAGCACGCCGACGGGCGGCACCCCCAGTGCGGGGGTGCCGCCCGTCGGCGTACGGGGGTGCGACAACGGATCAGTACGCGCTGTTGACGTTGTCGATCGAGCCGTAGCGGTCGGCCGCGTAGTTGGCGGCGGCGACGATGTTGGCGACCGGGTCGTACTGGTCGAACGCGGTGCCGGGGATGTGGTACGCCTTGAAGGTCGGGTAGATGACCTGGAGCAGACCCTTGGACGGGATGCCGTTGATGGCGTTGATGTCCCAGTTGTTGATGGCCCGCGGGTTGCCGCTGGACTCGCGCATGATGTTCTTGTGCAGGCCGTTGTACGAGCCCGGGATGTTGTGCTTGTCCATGATGAAGAGCGCCTCGCGGATCCAGCCGTCGAGGTTGTTCGCGAAGACCGGGGTACGGGCGACGGAACGGCTCGCGGCCGACTTCTCCGCGGCGCGCTTCTTCGCCGCGGCCTTGGCCTTGGCGCGGGCGTCGGCCTTGGCCTTCGCGGCGGCCTTGGCGCGGGCGTCCGCCTTCGCCTTCGCGGCGGCCTTCGCCTTGGCGTCGGCCTTGGCCTTCGCGGCGGCCTTGGCCTTCGCCTCGGCCTCCTGCTTGGCCTTCAGGCCGATGGTGGACTGCTGCTCGTCGATGCTGGCGGCGAGCGCCTTCGCCTGAGGGCTGGCCGCGTCGTACGACCAGGCGACCTTCTGCGTGCCCGAGAGGGCCTGCGGCTCGGTCTCGGTGGAGCCGTTGCCGGGGACGAGGGAGAGGGTGAGCGCCGCGGCGCCCAGAGCGGCGACGCCGGCGATCGTGGCCTTGTGGGTCTTCTTCAGACCACGAATGTGGCCAGGGGTGTTCGCAGACATAACGGACTACCTCTTCGAATCGCTGGGGATCGCTCGGCCGGGGCGGCACTGCGCCTTCTTCGGCGGCGACGAGGGCAATTCTTAGCGGCAGCAAAATCCTGTGGCAAAGGTGTGACGTACGATCCCGGGTAGTGGATCAGGGCCCGGCGGCAGGGCCGCCGACACCCCCGAGAACCCTGCCCACGCCGCTTTCACCTGGTCTCGCCGCGTCCACTAGCGAGCTTCGTAAGTGATGTGGGCCCTATGCGCGGGCTCACATCGGCCCCGTGACAACCTCACCAGGCGTTGCGCGCGCAATGCACACAGTGAGCCCCCTCCTCCCTCCGGAGGACGCCCGCCGCCCCGCCCTGCGACCTAGGTCCCCCGTCCCCTCCCGCCGCGGTCCCCGGACGGATACGGACGGTCACGTCCCGCCGGTACCGTGACCGCATGAGCCATCGACCGAGCTCCGGCCTGGCCGCCGTGAGCACCGCCCTGCTGGCGATGAGCCGCCGCCTGGAGGTCCGCGACGTCCTCAAGACGATCGTCGTGTCCGCCCGCGAGCTCCTCGACGCCGAGTACGCGGCCCTGGGCGTCCCCGACGACCACGGGGGCTTCGCCCAGTTCGTCGTCGACGGCGTCGGCGAGGAGCAGTGGAAGGCCATCGGGCCGCTGCCCCGCCAGCACGGCATCCTCGCGGCCATGCTCCGGAAGGCCGAGACCGAACGGCTCGCCGACGTCCGCCTCGACCCCCGGTTCGAGGGCTGGCCCGAGGCCCACCCCGAGATGTCCGACTTCCTCGGCCTGCCCGTCCGGGACGGCGACGAGATCCTCGGCGCCCTCTTCCTGGCCAACAAGCGCCGCGCCAAGGGGAGCGGCGGCTGCGGCTTCACCGCCGAGGACGAGGAACTGCTCTCGATCCTCGCCCAGCACGCCGCCATCGCCCTCACCAACGCGCGCCTGTACGAGCGCAGCCGCGAGCTCACCATCGCCGAGGAGCGCTCCCGCCTCGCCCACGAGCTCCACGACGCCGTCAGCCAGAAGCTCTTCTCGCTCCGGCTCACCGCCCAGGCCGCCGCGGCCCTCGTCGACCGTGACCCCGCCCGCGCCAAGGACGAGCTCCACGAGGTCGCCGCCCTCGCTGCCGAGGCCGCCGACGAGCTGCGCGCCGCCGTCGTCGAGCTGCGCCCCGCGGCCTTGGACGAGGACGGGCTCGTCCCCACCCTGCGCACCCAGATCCAGGTCCTCGACCGTGCCCACACGGCCCGGGTCACCTTCGACGCCCCCGGCGCCCGCGCCCTGCCGGCCGCCCAGGAGGAGGCCGTGCTGCGCGTGGCCCAGGAGGCCCTGCACAACGCCCTGCGGCACGCGGACGCCGCGTCCGTCGCCGTCACCCTCACCCGCAGCGGCCAGGGCGCCCGGCTCACCGTCACCGACGACGGCAGGGGATTCGACCCGCGTACGGTCCGCAGCGCCGGCCGCCACCTCGGCCTCGTCTCCATGCGGGACCGGGCGAGCGGCGTCGGCGGCGCCCTGACCGTGACCTCGGCCCCCGGTGAGGGCACCACGATCGAGATGGAGGTACCCGGTGGCTGACCGCCCGATCCGCGTCCTGCTCGTCGACGACCACCAGGTCGTCCGCCGCGGCCTGCGCACCTTCCTGGAGGTCCAGGACGACATCCAGGTGGTGGGGGAGGCGTCCGACGGCGCCGAGGGCGTCGCCCGCGCCGAGGAGCTCCGCCCCGACGTGGTCCTCATGGACGTGAAGATGCCCGGCACGGACGGCATCGAGGCGCTCAAGCGGCTCCGCGAGCTCGCCAACCCCGCCCGGGTCCTCGTCGTCACCAGCTTCACCGAGCAGCGCACGGTCGTCCCCGCGCTCCGCGCCGGAGCCTGCGGATACGTCTACAAGGACATCGACCCCGACGCCCTGGCCGGCGCGATCCGCTCCGTCCACGCCGGGCACGTCCTCCTCCAGCCCGAGGTCGCCGAGGCCCTCCTCGCCCAGGACGACGCCCCCGGCGGCACCGGCCGCGGCACCACGCTCACCGAGCGGGAGCGCGAAGTGCTCGGCCTCATCGCCGACGGCCGCTCCAACCGCGAGATCGCCCGCGCCCTCGTCCTGTCGGAGAAGACGGTCAAGACGCACGTCTCGAACATCCTGATGAAGCTCGACCTGGCGGACCGCACCCAGGCCGCCCTCTGGGCCGTCCGCCACGGCCTCACCGACTGACGCGCCCCCCTCGTGCGCCGGGCGCACGACCGTTCAATCCTTCATACCGTCGTGTGTATATCCCCCGTTCGGCGCAACCCGGCGGCGCGTCCCGCGTTCTCCAGGACGTGCTGCGGCGGATCCGCCGCAGCGATGACCAGGAGGATGTACCAAGTGAAGAACCTCAAGAAGGCCGCCGCCCTCACCATGGTCGCCGGTGGCATCGTCGCCGCCGGTGCGGGTGCCGCCTCCGCCCACGGCGGTGCCGAGGCCATGGGCCAGGCCCTCCACTCGCCGGGCGTCGCCTCCGGCAACCTGGTGCAGGTCCCGGTCCACGTCCCCGTGAACGTCTCCGGCAACACGGTCAACGTGATCGGCCTGCTCAACCCGGCCTTCGGCAACGGCGCCGTCAACGGCTGACCCTCCGCCCCGACCCCCGGCCCCGGACAACCCCCGGGCGCCGGGGGTCCGCCGTTTCCCCGTCCTCCCTCACTCCGCGACCCGCTCTACCCCCCGTCCCCTTCCCCCGATCCCGCGCCGACCCCCACGGCCCGCGCCGACCTCCTCGGCCCGCCCCGGCCGCCACTCGGCGCGACGACGGCCGCGTCAGAACCCCCGGTCCCGCTCCCTCTCCTCCACGTACGCGTTGTACGCCGCGACCTGCGCCCGGCGCGCGACCCGCTCCACCGGCCGCAGCGCCTCCCCGCGCGCCGCCATCTCGGAGGCGCTCACGGCGCCGCCGTGCCCGTTGCCGTAGGCGAGGTCCACGAGCAGCCCGATGCGCTGCGCGAGCTCCAGGACGCGGACCGCGCGGGGCGGATAGCCAGGCGCCAGCACCTCGCGCCCGACCTCGGCACGGGCCCGGTACGCCTCGCGCGCCGCGTCGGCGGCCGGACCGGAGGCCGCCACGGCGAGCCGGGTGAGGACCGCGGTCGCGTCCCGCAGCGCCTCCGCCAGCTCCCGCTCCGCCTCGCCGAGCGACGGCACGTCCGCCGGCGGGGCCTCGCGCACCGCGAGGCAGCGCCAGAGGACCTCCACGTGGAGATCGCCCGGCGGGCCCGCCTCGGAGACCTCCGGCACGAGACCGTAGGGCGCGCCGAAGCCGACGACGGCCTCCTCCGCCTCCAGGGCGCGCGCGTTGAAGTCGGGCGGCCCGCTGAGCCCCAGCGGGTGCCCCGGCGCCGGCAGCGCCACCCGCCACCCGGTCACCCCGAGCCGCCGCAGCCGCCCCAGGGCCAGCGTCAGCCCCACCGGCCCCGCCTCACCCGGCAGCCCCTCGACGCGGTGCACCGCGTCCTCCCCGACAATGGCCAGCGCCGCG
Organism: Streptomyces sp. NPDC104202; assembly: GCF_055584185.1. Classification (NCBI taxonomy): domain Bacteria; kingdom Bacillati; phylum Actinomycetota; class Actinomycetes; order Kitasatosporales; family Streptomycetaceae; genus Streptomyces; species Streptomyces sp. NPDC104202. The sequence continues at coordinate 93,075 of NZ_JBVJMN010000023.1, forward strand.
TCGTCCGGCGACACCGCCCCGGCCAGCAGGGCGTTGCCCCAGGCGGCCAGGCGTCCTGAGCGTGGTTCCGAAAGCATCCCCCCAGACTAGGGACTCCAAGGCAGCCCTAGGGACCGGCCCGCTCCGCCGATAACGTAGGTTTTCCCCTGGACGCCGCGCCCATCGGCGCAAGGCGACGACACGACTCGACCGCAAGGGGAGACAACGCGCTCATGAGCGATGTACTGGAGCTGGTGGACGTATCCGTGGTCCGCGACGGACGGGCTCTGGTGGACGAGGTCTCCTGGTCGGTCAAGGAGGGCGAGCGCTGGGTGATCCTCGGACCCAACGGCGCCGGCAAGACCACCCTTCTGAACATCGCCTCCAGCTACCTCTTCCCCACCAAGGGCACCGCCCGGATCCTCGGCGAGCAGCTCGGCGGCGTCGGCACCGACGTCTTCGAGCTCCGCCCCCGCATCGGCATGGCCGGCATCGCCATGGCGGAGAAGCTCCCCAAGCGCCAGACCGTCCTGCAGACCGTCCTCACCGCCGCGTACGGCATGACCGCCACCTGGCACGAGGACTACGACCCGGTCGACGAGGACCGCGCCAAGGCGTTCCTCGACCGCCTCGGCATGAACGACTACCTGGACCGCCGGTTCGGCACCCTCTCCGAGGGCGAGCGCAAGCGCACCCTGATCGCCCGCGCGATGATGACCGACCCCGAGCTCCTCCTCCTCGACGAGCCCGCCGCCGGCCTCGACCTCGGCGGCCGCGAGGACCTGGTCCGCCGCCTCGGCCGGCTCGCCCGCGACCCGTACGCCCCCTCCATGATCATGGTCACGCACCACGTCGAGGAGATCGCCCCGGGCTTCACCCACGTCCTGATGATCCGTCAGGGCAAGGTGCTCGCCGCCGGCCCCGTGGAGATGGAGCTCACCTCCCGCAACCTCTCGCTCTGCTTCGGCCTGCCGCTCGTCGTCGAGCGCGTCGGCGACCGCTGGACCGCGCACGGTCTGCCCCTGAAGTAGCCGTACGGAGCGCCGGCGTCCCGCACAGCCGCCCGCGCCCTGTCCCGGAGAGCCCCACCCGCCCTACCATTGCCCCCGTGGACATCGACGCATGGGTCTGGTGGCTGATCGGCGCGGTGGGGCTCGGCATTCCGCTGGTGCTGACCGCGATGCCGGAGTTCGGGATGCTCTCCGTGGGAGCCGTCGCCGGAGCGGTGACCGCCGCCCTCGGCTTCGGAGTCGTCGCGCAGGTGCTCGTCTTCGTCGCCGTCTCGGTGGCGCTCATCGGGGTGGTCCGCCCGATCGCCGCCCGCCATCGCGACGACCGGCCGGGACTGGCCACCGGGGTCGACGCCCTGAAGGGCCGTCAGGCCGTCGTCCTGGAACGGGTCGACGGCCACGGAGGCCGCATCAAACTCGCCGGCGAGATCTGGTCCGCGCGCACGCTCGACACCGGACTGAGCTTCGAACCGGGTGAGCAGGTCGACGTCGTCGACATCGACGGGGCCACCGCCGTCGTCATGTGACCGAACCTCGCCCATGACGCCCCGCCGTCTGGGAAACTGGATCATGCAAGGCCACCCGGCAGTCAACCGGCAGCGAAGGGCACGGGGAACACGATGTCAGCAGTCATCATCGTCCTGATCATTCTGGTGGTGCTCGTCTTCATCGCCCTGATCAAGACGATCCAGGTCATCCCGCAGGCGAGCGCGGCGATCGTGGAGCGCTTCGGGCGCTACACGCGCACCCTCAACGCGGGACTGAACATCGTCGTCCCGTTCATCGACTCGATCCGCAACCGGATCGACCTCCGCGAACAGGTCGTCCCCTTCCCGCCGCAGCCGGTGATCACCCAGGACAACCTGGTGGTCAACATCGACACGGTCATCTACTACCAGGTCACCGACGCCCGGGCCGCGACCTACGAGGTCGCCAGCTACATCCAGGCGATCGAGCAGCTCACCGTCACCACCCTGCGCAACATCATCGGCGGCATGGACCTGGAGCGCACCCTCACCTCCCGCGAGGAGATCAACGCGGCCCTGCGCGGCGTCCTGGACGAGGCCACCGGCAAGTGGGGCATCCGCGTCAACCGCGTCGAGCTCAAGGCGATCGAGCCGCCGACCTCCATCCAGGACTCGATGGAGAAGCAGATGCGCGCCGAGCGCGACAAGCGCGCCGCGATCCTCACCGCCGAGGGCACCCGCCAGTCCGCGATCCTCACCGCCGAGGGCGAGAAGCAGTCCGCCATCCTCCGCGCCGAGGGCGAGGCCAAGGCCGCCGCCCTCAAGGCCGAGGGCGAGGCTCAGGCCGTCCGCACGGTCTTCGAGGCCATCCACGCCGGTGACCCCGACCAGAAGCTCCTCTCGTACCAGTACCTCCAGATGCTCCCGAAGATCGCCGAGGGCGACGCCAACAAGCTCTGGATCGTGCCCAGCGAGATCGGCGACGCCCTCAAGGGCCTCTCCGGCGCCTTCGGCAACGTCGGCGGCGGCGCCCCCGGGTTCAACGTGAAGGGCGCGCCCCCGGCCCAGCGCCGCGACGAACCCTCGGTTGACTGACACGTACACGTAATTCTTCGTGCATGATCGGTGCGAGCCCCTCGACCCTGACGACCTCAGGGCGGGGAGGCGAGCCACTGACCATGTAAGGAGATGGCGTTGTCCATCTGGGAAGCACTGGCGGTCTTCGCCGCCGGCATCGGCGCCGGCACCATCAACACCATCGTCGGATCGGGAACGCTGATCACGTTCCCGGTCCTCCTCGCGACCGGACTCCCCCCGATCACCGCGAACGTCTCCAACGCCCTCGGCCTCGTCCCCGGCTCCATCAGCGGCGCCATCGGCTACCGCCGCGAGCTCAAGGGACAGAAGTCCCGCATCCTCCGCCTCGGCGCCGTCGCCCTCCTCGGCGGACTCATCGGCGCCGTCCTGCTCCTCGCCCTGCCGTCGCAGGCGTTCGACGCGATCGTCCCCGTCCTCATCGGCCTCGCGCTCGTCCTGGTCCTCTTCCAGCCCCGCATCGCCGCCGCCGTCCAGCGCCGACGCGAGCAGACCGGCACCGAGGCCCACCCCGACGGCGGCCCCGTCCTCCTCGTCGGCCTCCTCCTCGCCAGCATGTACGGCGGATACTTCGGCGCCGCGCAGGGCGTGCTCTACCTCTCCCTCATGGGGCTGCTCCTCCACGACACCCTGCAGCGCATCAACGCCGTCAAGAACATCCTCGGCGCCCTCGTCAACGGCGTCGCCGCCGTCTTCTTCCTCTTCGTCGCCGAGTTCGACTGGACCGCCGTCCTCCTCATCGCCGTCGGCTCCACCCTCGGCGGCCAGATCGGCGCCAAGGTCGGGCGGAAACTGCCCCCCGCCGCCCTGCGCGGAGTGATCATCACGGTCGGCGTCGTCGCCATCCTCCAGCTGACCCTGCGCTGACCCCCGCACGGACCCCGGTCCGGCACGACGGAAGGGCCCGCCTCCCCCTGGGAGACGGACCCTTCCCGCACTCATGGACCGGACGGCCACGGATCACCGCCTCACGCGGCCGCTCCGGACAGCCACTCCGGCAGCTCCGACCGCTCACGCGCCCGCAGCGCCAGCAGCATCGCGTCCGCCGGCGTCGGCTCGAACGGCTGGTGCAGCAACGGCATCCCCGCCTGCTCCGGCGTCCGGTCGGCCTTGCGGTGGTTGTCCTCGGCGCACGAGGCGACCGTGTTCAGCCAACTGTCCCCGCCACCCTGCGCCCGCGGCACGACGTGGTCGACCGTCGTCGCCCGCCTCCCGCAGTACGCGCACCGGTGCTGGTCCCGGACCAGCACCCCCCTCCGCGACCACGGGGCCTGTCTTCGGAACGGCACCCGGACGTAGCGGCACAACCTGATCACCCGCGGCACCGGCAGGTCGACGGCGGCACCGCGCACCCGGAGTTCCGGATGGGCCTGCTCGACGACGGCCTTGTCCTGCAGGACAAGCACCACCGCACGGTTGAGAGTGACCGTCGACAGCGGCTCGAAGCTCGCGTTGAGTACCAGCGTGTCCCGCATGTTGCCCACCTCCCGTGTGCCGGCCCCAGCCCCGCGCGGGGCTTCGGGCTTGGATCAACGATGGCCGGGCCGGCCGGGTCGGACAACGGAATTTCTCGCGAAACAAAAGGTGCCCGCTTCTGATCTCTCCAAGACCAGAAGCGGGCAAACAACAAACGAACGATCAGACCGACGCGGGAGCCGCGTATTCACCGATCAACTGGGCGCGCCCCAGCGTGTGGAAGCGCAGGTTGAAGCCGATCGCCGCCGGCGACGCGTCCCCGTCCGGACCGAGCTTCTCGGCGTCCACCGCGTAGACCGTGAACACATAGCGGTGCGCCGGGTCCCCGGGCGGGGGAGCGGCCCCGCCGAACTCCCGTGACCCGTAGTCGTTCCGCACGTGCACGGCGCCGGCCGGCAGCCCCTCGAACGACCCCGACCCCGCGCCCGCGGGCAGCTCCGTCACCGACGCCGGGATGTCGAACAGCACCCAGTGCCAGAAGCCGCTGCCCGTCGGCGCGTCCGGATCGAAACACGTGACGGCGAAGCTCTTCGTCTCCGCCGGGAACCCCTCCCAGCGCAGCTGCGGCGAGGTGTTCCCCGCCGCGTACACCTGGTCGTCCTTCAGGACCCCGCCCGGCGCGATGTCGTCGCTCACCACCGTGAACGCCGCCACCGGCGGATGGAAGTCATGCGGGAGCGGCGCCCTCTTGCCCTCGGACACGTCGAATCCTCCGTATCGCCTGTCGCTACTGCCTCAACAGCACTTCCAGCCGAGCCTAGAGCCAGTTGCGGCGGCCGCCGACCTCGGCGAGCCACTGGTTGAGGTACGCCGCCCAGTCGGTCGTGTGGAAGTCGTGCAGCCCCACCGTGAAGGCACGGAAGGAGTCGCTGCCCTCGCCGAACAGACCCGGCTTCTTGTCCATCTCCAGCACGACGTCCATCTCGCGGTCGTCGGCGACGAAGCTGACCTCGACCTGGTTCAGGCCCCGGTACTGCTGCGGCGCGAAGAACTCGATCTCCTGGTAGAAGGGCAGCTTCTGCCGCGTCCCCCTGATGTGACCGCGCTCCATGTCCGCGCTCTTGAAACGGAAGCCCAGCTGGATGAAGGCGTCCAGGATCGCCTGCTGCGCCGGCAGCGGGTGCACGTTGATCGGGTCCAGGTCACCGGAGTCCACGGCGCGCGCGATCTCCAGCTCGGTGGTCACACCGATGTTCATCCCGCGCAGCTGCTGCCCGGCGACCGACGTCACCGGCGTCTCCCACGGGATGTCCAGACCGAACGGCACCACGTGCACCGCGCCGGCCTTGACCTCGAAGGCACCGCCCAGACGTACCTTGACGAACTCGATGTCCTGCTTGTGCTCCTGGTCGCCGCCCTCGACCTCCACGCGCGCCTGCAGACCGATCGACAGTCCCTCGATCTGCTGGTCGACGCTGCCACCCTGGATCCGCACCTCACCCTGGACGACCCCACCCGGGACCACGTTCTCCTCGGTGAGCACCGTCTCCACACTGGCCCCACCGGCACCCAGGCTCGCGAGCAGCTTCTTGAATCCCATGAGTTCCACTCCTTCTCAGTCCTGACCCCTCATACGCGCGACGACCGTAGCCGGTTCCCCAGTACCCTCGGGCGCCATGAGCGAGAGCCCCGACCGTACGCCGCTCCCACGCACCTTCTTCGACCGCCCCGTACTGGAAGTCGCCCCCGATCTCCTGGGCCGCACCCTCGTCCGCGTCACGGAGGAGGGACGCATGGAGCTGCGCCTCACCGAGGTGGAGGCGTACGCCGGCGCGGTCGACCCCGGCTCGCACGCCTTCCGCGGCCGCACCCCCCGCAACGCCGTGATGTTCGGCCCGCCCGGTCACGCGTACGTCTACTTCACCTACGGCATGTGGCACTGCCTGAACCTGGTCTGCGGCCCCGAGGGCGAGGCGAGCGGGGTCCTGCTGCGCGCGGGGGAGATCCTGCGCGGTGCCGACCAGGCCCGCCCGCGCCGCCGCTCGGCCCGCTCCGAGCACGAGCTCGCCAAGGGCCCCGCCCGCCTGGCCACGGCCCTCGACGTCACCCTCTCCCTGAACGGCACGGACGTCTGCGCCGGCCCGGACGCCCCCCTCGCCCTCCTCACCGGCACCCCACCGCCCCCCGCCCGCGTCCGCACCGGCCCCCGCACCGGCGTCGGCGGCGACGGCGCTCCCCACCCCTGGCGCTTCTGGCTGGAGGACGACCGCACCGTCAGTCCCTACCGTCCCCACACGCCCCGCAAGCGAAGGCTTGACTCTGCCCACCCGAACGACTAACGTGGCCCGAGCCGCTGGAAACGGGCCTGCTTGTTCAAGCACCCCGGAGCGGCCATCCACTACTCAAGATGACCACCCCAATCGGGGTTCATTTCGGCATTCCGAAATTCGTTTCGAATGACTCGATTATGAGCCTCCAGGGAAATCAGCTAACGTAGTGACCACGCCGAAAGGCAAAAGGCAGCCAACAGGCCACCGGATATGAAATCCGAACCGGAAACGGAACGGAAAACGATCTGGTAAGGTTGGAAACACGAAGGGAAAGCCCGGAGGAAAGCCCGAGAGGGTGAGTACGAAGGAAGCGTCCGTTCCTTGAGAACTCAACAGCGTGCCAAAAATCAACGCCAGATTAGTTGATACCCCGTCCATCTTCGGATGGCGAGGTTCCTTTGAAAGTCCTGCCGG
>NZ_JBVJMN010000024.1:0-98469 GCF_055584185.1 Streptomyces sp. NPDC104202
ACCCCCCCCCCCCCCCCCCCCCCCCCCCCCCCCCCCCCCCCCCCCCCCCCCCCCCCCCCCCCCCCCCCCCCCCCCCCCCCGGCGCCTCAGCCGCGGTCGGCGCCTCCGCCGGACTCCAGGTCACCCCGGAAGCCGCGCAGGGCGACGGGCGTGGGTGTCGTCTGCTGCACCCAGGGCTGGTTCCACAGGAAGAGGGCGCCGTTGATGGCGCCCTTGGTCTGCCAGACTGTCCCCGTGGTGGTGACCACCTTCACGAAGGCGTCGTTCCCCTGGGCCTCGATCGCGATCCCGCAGGCGTTGGCCGGGTAGTTGGGGTTGCCCGGGTCCGTCCCGACGAGCGTCGGATTGGTGAGGTCCTGCCAGGCGATCGTCCCGCCGGGCACGCTCGCCTTCCCGACGAACGCCTTGCCGTTGTAGAGCACGGCCTGGAAGTCCTCGGTGTTGGACGGGCTGTACGTGTCGATGTCGATGCAGGGGGCGGTGGCTCCGGTCGCGCCCGTGGCGCCGGTGGCACCGGTGGCTCCCGTGGCGCCGGTGGCACCTGTGGCACCTGTGGCGCCGGTCGCGCCGGTGGCTCCCGTGGCTCCGGTCGCTCCGGTCGCTCCCGTGGCGCCCGTGGCGCCCGTCGGGCCGGTCTCGCCCGTGGCTCCGGTCGCTCCGGTGGCTCCCGTGGCGCCGGTCTCGCCCGTGGCTCCGGTCGCTCCGGTGGCTCCCGTGGCTCCCGTGGCTCCGATCGCTCCGGTCGCGCCCGTGGCCCCCGTCGCTCCGGTCGCCCCCGTCGCGCCGGTGTTGCCCTTGGGGCCGGTCGGGCCGGTCGGGCCGGTGTTGCCCTTGGGGCCGGTGGGGCCGGTGTTGCCCTTCAGTCCCTTGGGGCCAGTGGGACCAGTGGGTCCGGGCGGGCCGGGCTCGCAGCCGTCGTCGCCGCCGGCGAGGGCGCGGGGGGTGTGGAGGCGGGCGGCGTCGACGAGGGGCTGGACCTCGTGGTCCAGGAACTCCTGGAGGGCGTCCGTGGGCGCGTGCCCCGGCGCGGACGGGGCGCGGTGACCGTGCTTCTGGCAGCCGCCGCCGGAGGGGGCGGTCGTCAGGGGCGCGCTGGCCGCCCCGGGCGCGCCGGGGGCGGGCGTCCTGCCCCACGCGGCGGCCGAGGGGGTCGCGAAGCCGGTGAGCACGAGGGCGACCGAGGCGATCGCCCCGCCGCCGAGCCATGCGCGACGGCGGGGCAGCGGGCCCAGCGGGGTCCGGGTCCTGGCATCAGGGCGCATCCGTGCTCCTTCCTCCGCCGGCCTCCGGGCCGGCGCGAGCGATGTCCGGTAGGCACCTGTGTGCCCCCTTTGTCGGATCATCGGATCGCATGGTCGGCGGCTTGACCCCACGGCGGCACTGTCAGCGCCTTGGCGCAGCGCCGACAGCCGAACGGATGCGTACACGACGGGGAACTCGCGCCCGCCCACCGGCGTGCCGACGGCGCCGCCGGGCCCGGCGTCCGTAGGGTCGCGCAACCCCGACCGCTCCTCCGTTCCCTCCGGAAGTGGTGTTGCCGTGCAGCCGTCCATCTGCCTGTGCATGATCGTCAAGAACGAGGCCGCCGTGATCGAGCGCTGTCTCGCCTCCGTCCGCGGTCTCGTGGACACCTGGGTCATCTCCGACACCGGTTCCACCGACGGGACCCAGGAGCTCATCCGCACCGCGCTCGCCGGCATCCCGGGCGAGCTGCGGGAGGAGCCGTGGGTGGACTTCGGCCACAACCGCAGCCTGAACATCGCCCGCGCCCGCGGCCGGGCCGACTACCTGCTGCTCCTCGACGCCGACCACGTCCTGCGCCGGGAGGGGCCGTTCCCCGCGCCGACCGCCGACGCCTACATGATCCGTCACGAGGGGACGGTGGAGTACCGCATCAAACGCCTGGTCAGGGGCGATCTGCCGTGGCGGTACGAGGGGGTCACCCACGAGTACCTGACGGCCGACCGCGAGCACGTCCAGGCGAACCTGGACGCGCTCGTCGTCGAGGACCACGCCGACGGCGGCTCGCGCCACGACAAGTTCGAGCGCGACGCCCGGCTGCTGGGCGCCGAACTCGACCGCGACCCGGCCAACCCCCGCACGGTCTTCTACCTCGCGCAGACCCTCCGCGACATGGGCCGCTCCGAGGAGGCCGTCGCCCTCTACGAGCGCCGGGCGGCGATGGGCGGCTGGGGCGAGGAGGTCTACTACGCGCTGCTCCAGTCCGGCGTCCTGCGGGCCGAGGCGGGGGAGTGGCCCGCCGCGATGGACGCCCTCTCCCGGGCCTGGGAGTCGCGGCCCGACCGGCTCGAAGCCTGCTACGAACTGGTCGCGCGGCTGCGGAAGATGCGCCGGCACCACGCCGCCCACGCCGTCGTCTCCGCCGTCCTGGACCGGGAGCCCCCCGACGACCTGCTGTTCATCCAGCCCTGGGTGTACCGGTGGGGGCTGCTCTTCGAGTACTCGATCACCGCGTACTGGACGGGCGACCACGCCGCCTCGCTGGCCGCCTGCGACCGGCTGCTCGCCCTGCCGGACCTCCCCGAGGCGTACCGCGAGCAGACGCGCGCCAACCGCGAGTTCGCCGTGGCCCGGCTCGACGAGGCGGCCGCCCCCGCGCTCGTCTGACGGGCGCGGAGGCGTGGCGGGGCGTCAGCGCACCCGGGAGCGCGACTCCATCGCGTCGCGGGCGGCGCTCTCCGTCTCGTACACCTCGCACATGTGCCGGCCGTCCGGGGTCGCGGTGTGCTCGACCTCCCACAGGCTGGCCTCGCTGCCGTCGAGCAGCAGGAACTGGTGCTCGTAGAGGGTGAAGCCGGCGTCCCGGCCGCCCTCGGCCGGGCCGTGCCGCCCGAACGCCTGGGTGATGTGGTGTGCGAAGGCCAGTCGGAGGCGGCGGGCCGTCCGCTCGCCCGGTCGGTCCGCGTTCTCCGCGCGCCGCAGGACGCGGCGCGCGTGGTCGGCGGAGTCGTCCGGCACGTACATCCGGGGCTGGGCGGGTATCGGGCGGGCCAGCAGGGAGTTCAGCAGCTCCAGGTCGTCGTCCTCGCCGAAGACGGGCCGGTCCGAGAGGTCCGCGGTCCGGCCCGGCAGCGGCCCGGACGGCAGCCGTGACGCGGCGAGCCGCGCCTCCGACTCCTCGGCGTACAGCTCGTGCCGGCGGGCGCCGTCCCGGCCGGCGTTGTGCGTGAGCTCCCAGAGGCTGAGCGCGCTGCCGTCGGCGAGCAGGTAGGTGTGGCGGTGGGTGGTGCGGTGCAGCGACGCACTGTGGCGCGAGGAGTGCAGCGCGCTGGAGTGGGCGAGCGCCGTGCCGAGGCGCTCGACCGTCGAGTCGGGCAGGTCGAAGGAGTTGAGCGCCCGGCCGAGGAGGCGCTCAAGGTGCGTCTCGGTCGTCTCGAAGGGATCGTGGGGATCCTGCGGATCGTTCAAGAGGGTCTCCAGGCCGTCGCCGCATGTCACTTGGTGCTTGCTTAACGTAGTCCCTGGGTCCGACATCGTGTCCGGGGTTCGGAAAAACGAAGGGCCCGCCTGGGAAGTTCCCGACCGTTTCTTTCAACTCCCTTTATCTTACTGGGAGTACGCGGCCGCGTCCGCTCCGTACAGCTCGCGGTACGAGGGGAAGTCCCCGCCCGGACCCCGCAGACCGCCCGGGGCCGCGAGGACCGCGCGCACGATCGCGCGCGTCACCAGGTCGGCGCCGGCCGCCAGGATCTCGTTCAGGGCGAGCGGACCGCTCGCCGCCGGCAGCTCCCGCGCCCCGGTGGCGAGCGCGAAGACGGTGTCCCCGTCGTTCATCAGGTGCACCGGCCGGACCGCGCGCGCGATGCCGTCGTGCGCCGTGCCCGCGACCTTCAGGGCCTGCGCGCGGGTCAGGGCCGCGTCCGTGGCGACGACGGCGAGCGTGGTGTTCAGCGGCGGCGGCGCGGCCGCCTCCCGTGCCCGGGCGAGCCGCCGCAGCGCCGCCTCGTGCACCTCCCGCGGCGGGACCTGCCGGTGCCCGCCGTCGACCAGGCTGCCGTACGGCACCCCCGTCGCCGGATCGACCGCCGAGCCCACCGCGTTCACCACCACCAGCGCGCCGACCGTGATGCCCGACTCCAGGAGGGCGCTCGCCGTCCCCACACCGCCGCGCATCCCGCCGACCACGGCGCCCGTGCCCGCGCCGACCGCGCCCGTCTCCACGCGCGCGTGGTCCCCGCTCGCGTCCGCCGCCTCCACCGCCGCACGGCCCGTCGCCGCGTCCGGCCGGGCCGCGAAGTCACCGCCCCGTCCCAGGTCGAAGACGCACGCGGCCGGGACCACCGGCACCACGTGGGACGGGTCGGGGCCCACCCGCACGCCCCGGTGCCGCCCCTCCAGCCAGGCCATCACGCCGGCCGCCGCGTCCAGGCCGTAGGCGCTGCCGCCGGTCAGGACCACGGCGTCGATCCGCTCCACCACGTTCCGCGGGTCCAGCGCGTCCGTCTCCCGCGTCCCGGGACCGCCGCCGCGCACGTCCACCGCGGCCGTCATCCCGCCCGCCGGGGCCAGCACCACCGTCGTGCCGCTCAGCGCCCCGGGCCCGGCCACGCGCGCGTGGCCCACCCGCAGCCCCCGTACGTCGGTGAGCGCGTCCCGGCGGTTCCCCTCGGCGTCTGTCATGACCCCTGCCTACCACGGGCCGCCGGGCCCCGGTGGCGTCGGCCGCCGTGAGCGGTCCGAGGAGGCGGAAGAGCAGGAACCGGACGGCGCAGGGTCCCGCGTCCCTGTCACACCGGTGGGGGCAGGCCGTCCGGCGGGCCCCCACCGGCCCGCCGTCACTCCGCGGCGGGGTGGGTCGCCGGGTTGCGGGCCGTCAGCGTGACCCCGACCGCGACGGTGGCGGCGGCGACGAGCCCGGCGGCGAGGACCGCCCAGCGGCCGGCGAACGAACACATGAGGACGGCGAACGCCGACACCGGCAGCACGAGCTGCTGGGCGATGCCGACCTTGAAGTACCGGGCGTGCAGCAGCCACACGGAGAGCAGGAAGACGGCGGTCGGGATCGTGACGGCCGCGGAGGCGGCGAGGGCGGAGATGTGGGCCTTGCCCACCGCCTGCTCGACGGCGATCTCCAGGCCCGCGCCGACGGCGGCGGCCGAGGTGAAGATGACGTAGTGGCCGTATCCCCACAGGAAGCCCTGGCGGCTGGAGGTCAGCCGGTCGTGGGCGGGCACGACGAAGTAGATCCACCAGGCGGCGAAGACGATCAGCAGACCGCCGGCGGCGATCGGCAGCAGGTCGCCGAGCGCGTCGTGCTCGACGATGCCGGACTTCACGGCGACGGTGGCGGCGGCGACGGTCTCGCCGAGGACGATGATGGTGAACAGCCCGTACCGCTCGGCGATGTGGTGCGGGTGCCAGGTGCTGGGGGCGTCCTTCTCCGCGAACACGGGCACGGTCATCTCGGCCAGCGCCATGACGAGGAAGACCCAGGGGCGGGCGGGCTCGGGCGCGAGGACCAGCGCGAGCCAGCCGATCTGGCAGGCGAGGACCCCGCCCGCGTACCGCCGGCACATCGTCCGCTCGGCGGGGTCGGTGGCGTGGTGGGCGGCGCGCAGCCACTGCGAGGCGAGCGCCAGGCGCATGACGAGGTAGCCGAGGTAGACGACGAGGAAGTCGTGGTCCTGGGCGGCGCGCGAGACGCCGGCGGCGAGGACGAGGACGCCGGCGATCTGGACGAGGGTGACGACGCGGTACAGCACGTCGTCGTTGTCGTAGGCCGAGGCGAACCAGGTGAAGTTCATCCACGCCCACCAGATCGCGAAGAACACCATGGCGTAATCGGCGATCCCCTCGCCGGTGTGGCCCTCGGCCACGGCGTGCACGAGCTCGGCGCCCGCCTGGGCGACGGCGACGACGAAGCACAGGTCGAAGAAGAGCTCCAGGGGGGTCGCGGCCCGGTGCGACTCCTCGCGGGAGCGTGCGGTGAGGGGGAGAAACGGTTGTGTCATGGCCCCAGCACAGCAGAGCCGGAGGCCGGCCCGCTCCCGTGCCACGCGGTACGGCCGCCGACGGCGTCAGGCGGCCCGGTCCCCGGCCCGTCCCGCCGGGTCCCCGGAGGCGGCTCCCCGCCCGCCCGGGACCCGCCGGACGCCGCCCGCCGCCGCGGCGTACCGGGCCACCACCAGGCCCGCCAGGCGCGGATGGTCGGCGAGCGGCTCCGTGACGGCCCAGGTGTCCGGGACCGCGGCGAGGGCCCGGGTGAAGCGGCCCGGGGCCAGGAGGTGCGCGGCGAGCGCGACCCGCCGCGAGCCCCGCGCGCGGAGCCGGGCGACGGCGTCGGCCGGTGCGGGGGCGGCGGCGGAGCAGTACGCGGCCGTCACGGGTACGGAGAGGAGCGGACGGAGCTGCTCGACCGCCCGGAGCGTGCCGTCGTCGCCGCCCGGCCGGGAGGAGCCGGCCCCGGCGACGACGACCGCGTCGGCGGGGCCGCCGGCCGCCCGCTCGGCGGCGCGCAGCCGGTCGTACAGCGCGAGGGCCACGGCGCGTTCGCCGCTCAGCCCGGGCGTGACCGCGCAGTCGAAGCGGCGGGCGACGGCGGGCAGGTCGACCGTGCGGTGGTAGCCGTCGCCGAGCAGCAACGGCACCACGACCGCGCCGGGCCGCTCCGCGAGGACCTCGGACAGCGACGGGGCCCGGTGGTCGAGGTAGCCGACGGCGACGGGCGCCCCGCCCAGGCGCCGCACCGCCTCGGCGAGCCGCCCGACCGGAACCGCGGTCCCGGGCAGGGCGCTTCCGTGGACGGCCAACACCAGGTCCCTCATCCGTGCCTCCTCGAAACGGCCGTGCCGGCGCCCGCCTCGGACCGGCGCCCGCCTCGGACCGGCGCCCGCCTTGGACCGGTGGCCGCCTCGGACCGGCGCCCGCCCCGTGCCGGCGCCCGCCTCGGACCGGTGGCCGGACGCCCGGGCCGCCCGGAGTCCCGGGGCCCGGGCGCCCGGGGAACCCGGCCCGGCCGGCGCGGGTCCGCGGGGCCGCGCCCGGCGGTGTCGTTCGCCGGCGCGGCCCCACGGAGTCACGCTAGGCCCGCCGCGGGGGGCCGGGCCGCCGCCGGAAGACCCCGGAGGGAGGGCCACACGTCCCGTGATCCGGGGACCTTCTCGGCGCCGACACGCCCGTCCCGCGCTCCTACGGTCGGAGGGAAGAGACCCGCGACCCCCACGGAGACCGCCATGGCCGCCCCACGGACCCAGACCCTCGTGCTCATCGGCCACGGCATGGTGGGCCACCGCCTCCTGGAGGCGCTGGCCGAGCGCGGCGCGCTCGCGGACCCGGCGGACCCCGCGGGCCCCGGCTGGCGGGTGACGGTCCTGGCCGAGGAGGACGTGCCCGCCTACGACCGGGTGCACCTCTCGTCCGTCTTCACCGGTACCGATCCGGAGCGGCTCGGCCTGTCCGCCCCCGGCTTCCTCGCCGGGCACGGGGTCGACCTGCGGCTCGGCGACCCGGCGGAGCACGTCGACACCGCGGCCCGCACGGTCACGACCACCTCCGGCGCGGTCGTCGGGTACGACGCGCTGGTCCTGGCGACCGGCTCGTACCCGTTCGTGCCGCCGATCCCCGGCGCCGACGCCGCCGGCTGCTTCACCTACCGCACCCTCTACGACGTCGACGCGCTCACCGCGTACGCCGGGGACGCCCGGACCGGTGTCGTCGTCGGCGGCGGGCTCCTCGGCCTGGAGGCGGCCGGGGCCCTGCGCACGCTCGGACTGGCCACGCACGTCGTCGAGTTCGCGCCGCGGCTGATGCCGCTCCAGGTCGACGACGGCGGCGCGGCGGCGCTGCGGACCACCATCGAGTCGATGGGGGTCGCCGTCCACACCGGGGTGGGGGCCGCGGAGGTCGAGACGGACGCCGACGGGACGGTGCGGGGCCTGCGGCTGTCGAGCGGCGAGCGGCTCCCCGCCGACCTGGTCGTCTTCTCCGCCGGGGTCCGGCCGCGCGACCGCCTGGCCCGGGAGGCCGGGCTGGCGGTGGGCGACCGCGGGGGAGTGGCGGTGGACGAGCACTGCCGGACGACCGACCCGTACGTGTACGCGATCGGGGAGTGCGCCCAGACCTCCGACGGGCGGGTGTACGGCCTGGTCGCGCCCGGCTACCAGATGGCGGAGGCGGTCGCCGACCGGCTCGCGGGGGCGGGGACGACGGTGTTCACCGGCGCCGACACGTCGACGAAGCTGAAGCTGCTCGGCGCGGACGTGGCCTCCTTCGGCGATCCCTTCGCGGACGGCGGCGACGGCGGACCGCGCCCCACCGAGATCGTGTTCTCCGACGGCCGCGAGGGCGTCTACAAGAAGCTGCTGCTCGGCCCCGAGGGGCAGCTCATCGGCGGCATCCTGGTCGGCGACGCCGAGGCGTACGGCGCGCTCAGGCCGCACGCGGGGCGGCGGCTCCCGGCCCCGCCCGAGGCGTTCCTGCTGCCGGCCGGCGGGGGCGTCGAGCCGCCCGGCGCGGACGCGCTGCCCGACGACGCCGTCGTCTGCTCCTGCCACAACGTGACCAAGGGCGCGGTGGCCTCGGCGATCGCCGCCCACGGCCTCGACGACATCGGCGGGATCAAGCGGCACACGAAGGCCGGCACGGGCTGCGGCGGCTGCGTGAACACTCTCCGGGGCGTCCTCGACGCGGCGGGCGTGGAGCGGAGGCGCGGCCTGTGCGAGCACTTCCCCGACCTCTCCCGGCCCGAGGTCTACGCGCTGGTCAGGTCCGAACGCCTCCGCTCCTACACCGAGCTGGCCGAGCGGTACGGCGCCGGGGGCGCCGGCTGCACCGTGTGCAAGCCGGTCGTCGCCAACGTCCTGGGCACCCTGGCGCCGGAGCTGGGACTGCGGCACGTCCTCGACGGCGAGCAGGCCGCGCTCCAGGACTCCAACGACCTCTTCCTCGCCAACCTCCAGAAGGACGGCACCTATTCGGTGGTGCCGCGCGTCCCCGGCGGCGAGATCACCGCCGCACAGCTCATCGTCCTCGGCGAGGTGGCCCGCGACCACGGCCTCTACACCAAGATCACCGGCGGTCAGCGGATCGACCTCTTCGGCGCACGGAAGGAGGAACTCCCGTCCATCTGGCGCCGGTTGATCGCGGCGGGCTTCGAGTCCGGGCAGGCATACGGGAAGTCGCTGCGGACGGTCAAGTCCTGTGTCGGCTCGCGGTTCTGCCGGTTCGGGCAGGGCGACTCGGTCCGGCTCGCCGTCGACCTGGAGCTCCGCTACCGGGGCCTGCGCGCCCCGCACAAGATCAAGGGCGGCGTCTCGGGCTGCCTCCGCGAGTGCGCGGAGGCCCGCGGCAAGGACATCGGCGTCATCGCCACCGCCGGCGGCTGGAACCTGTACGTCTGCGGCAACGGCGGCACCGACCCGCGCCACGCCGAGCTGCTCGCCGCCGACCTGCCGGCCGCCGAACTCCTCGCCCTGACCGACCGCTTCCTCATGTACTACGTGCGGACCGGGGAACGGCTGGAGCGCACCTCCGCCTGGCTGGAGCGCCTCGGAGCCGCGCACGGCGGGACGGGCCGAGGCGCGGGCTCCGGCGCTTCGGGCGGCTCGGGCGCTTCGGGCGGCTCCGGCGGGTCCGGGGCCCCGGGCGGTTCGGCCGGCTCGGGCGGATCCGCGCGGGCCGCGGGGATCGCGCACCTCCGCGAGGTCCTGATCGAGGACTCCCTCGGGCTCCGCGACGAGCTGGAGGCCCAGATGGAGCGGCACGTGGCCGCCTACCGGGACGAGTGGCAGGCGGTCCTCGACGACCCCGCCGCCCTGGCCCGGTTCGCCCCGCACACGGCCGGGGCGGAGTTCCTGGAGCCGGGCCGCGGCCGGCCCGCCGTCCTCGCGGACGGCACCGAGGCGGCGCTCTTCCGCGCCGGCGACGGCACGGTGTACGCGGTGGGCAACCGGGACCCCTTCACGGGTGCGGCCGTCATCGCCGACGGGATCATGGGCAGCAGGGACGGGGTACCGGTGGTCGCGTCCCCCCTGCACAAGCAGGAGTTCGACCTGCGCACCGGCGCCTGCCTCGACGACCCCGAGGTCGCCCTGCCGGTCCTCCCGGTCCCTCAGTCCCTCCGCTGACGGGACCTTCACCCGGCCGCCCGGCGACCATCGGCACTCACCCGCCCCCGCGTCCCGGAGCAGCCTGGAAGGGCAAGGAAAGACCCGAACGCCAGGGAAGTCAGGGAAGCGCCATGAGTTCCGTACTCCAGGACAGCAGAGCGACGGGCGGGCCGGCCGGCTCGTACGACACGGAGCAGTACCGCCCCGGCAGGCCGATCACCGACTGGGAGCCGGAGAACGAGCTGTTCTGGAAGTCGATCGGCCGGAAGGTCGCCGCCCGCAACCTGTGGATCGCGGTACCGGCGCTGCTCGTGGCCTTCGTCGTCTGGCAGGTGTGGTCGGTCACCGCGACCAACCTGAAGGACGTCGGCTTCGGCTACTCGACCTCCCAGCTGTTCTGGCTGACGGCCGTCCCCGGCCTGACCGGCGGCACGGCCCGCATCCTCTACACCTTCCTCGGCCCGATGGTCGGGCAGCGCCGCTTCACCGCCCTGTCGACGGTGATCCTGATCGTGCCGCTGATCTGGCTCGGCGTCGCGATCCAGGACCCGACGACCCCCTACGGCGTGATGGCCGCCATCGCCGCCCTCTGCGGCATCGGCGGCGCGAACTTCGCCTCCTCCCTCGCCAACATCGGCTTCTTCTTCCCCAAGGCGCGGAAGGGCGGCGCGACCGGCGTCAACGGCGGCCTCGGCAACCTCGGCGTCTCCGTCGTCCAGCTGCTCACCCCGATCGTCATCACCTGGTCGGCCCTCGCGATCGGCTCCGCCCAGCACAGGGCCGACGGCACCGCCGTCCACCTGCAGAACGCCGCCTTCCTCTGGGTCCCGGTGATCCTCGTGCTCGCCGCCGTCGCCTGGTTCGGCCAGAACGACCTGAAGGTCGCTGCCACCCCGTTCAGCCGGCAGAAGGTCATCTTCGGGCGCAAGCACACCTGGCTGATGACCTGGCTGTACGTCGGCACCTTCGGCTCCTTCATCGGCTTCGCCGCCGCCCTGCCGATGCTGATCAAGACGACCTTCCCGGACTACTCCGTCGCCACCTACGCCTGGATGGGCCCCGCCGTGGGCGCGCTCGCCCGCTGGGGCGGCGGCTGGATCGCCGACCGCTGGGGCGGCGCCCGGGTCACCGTGCTGTCCTTCGTGGGCATGGCCGCCTCGATCGTCGGCGTCATCGCCTTCCTGCCCTCCGGCGGCGACGGCGGCTCGTTCCCGGGCTTCTTCCTCTGCTTCCTCGCCGCGTTCTTCTTCTCCGGGATCGGCAACGGCTCCACCTTCCGGCAGATCCCGGTGATCTTCCGCGGCACCCACCTCAGGGGTCTGACGGAGGGCACCCCGGAGCACGCCCGGGCGCTGAAGCAGGCGGAGATGGAGTCCGGCGCCGTCACCGGCTTCACCTCGGCCGTCGCGGCCTATGGCTTCTTCTTCATCCCCGCCCTCTTCGCCTCGGTGTCCGTGACCAGCGCCATGTGGGGGTTCGTCGCCTTCTACGCCGGCTGCACCCTCGTGACCTGGTGGTTCTACGCCCGAAGGAACGCCGAGGCGCCCAGCTGACCGACGCCCCGACACCCGGCCGACCGACGCCGGGACACCCGGCCGACCGGCCCTTCCGGGTCCGCCGAGGAAAGGCCCCGCCGCACGGCGGGGCCTTTCCGCACGCGCGGGCCGGGACCTACGGCCCTCGACCGGGGACCATTGCCGCCCGAAATGATCGATCAAAAGGAGTGGAATGGAGGCAAGCAACGACGCGATCGAATGACTCGAAGAAGGCGGTGCGGGCAGTGACTGCGACCCCTGCTGAGGCGACGGCGAACGGAACGGCCTGGAAGGGCTTCAAGGGCGGACTCTGGCGCGACGCCATCGACGTCCGCGACTTCATCCAGCAGAACTACACGCCGTACGAGGGCGACGGCTCCTTCCTCGCCGGACCCACCGAGCGGACCACCGCCGTGTGGAAGGCGATCACCGACCGCTTCCCCGAGGAGCGCGCCAAGGGCGTCCTCGACGTCTCCCACGACGTGCCCTCCACCATCACCGCCCACGCCCCCGGCTACATCGACCGCGACCGCGAGCTGATCGTCGGCCTCCAGACCGACGCCCCGCTGAAGCGCGCGATCATGCCGTACGGCGGCTGGCGCATGGTCGCCGGCGCGCTGGAGACCTACGGCTACCCGGTCTCGGCCGAGCTGGAGAAGGTCTTCACCGAGTACCGCAAGACCCACAACGCCGGCGTCTTCGACGCGTACACCCCCGAGATCCGCGCCGCCCGCAAGGCCGGCGTCGTCACCGGCCTCCCCGACGCCTACGGCCGCGGCCGCATCATCGGCGACTACCGCCGCGTCGCCCTCTACGGCGTCGACCGCCTCGTCGAGGTGAAGAAGGAGGAGAAGGCTGAGCTCGACTCCCTGCCCGCCGGCGGCCGTTCGCTGGAGGAGACGATCCGCCTCCGCGAGGAGCTCGCCGAGCAGATCCGCGCCCTCGGCGAACTCAAGGCGATGGCCGCCTCCTACGGCCACGACCTCTCCGGCCCCGCCACCACCGGCCACGAGGCCGTCCAGTGGCTCTACTTCGCCTACCTCGCCGCCGTGAAGGAGCAGAACGGCGCGGCGATGTCCCTCGGCCGGACCTCCACCTTCCTCGACGTCTACCTCCAGCGCGACATCGACTCCGGCGTCCTCACCGAGGAGCGGGCGCAGGAGCTCGTCGACGACTTCATCGTCAAGCTCCGCATCGTCCGCTTCCTGCGCACCCCCGACTACGACGAGCTGTTCTCCGGCGACCCGACGTGGGTCACCGAGTCCCTCGCCGGCATGGGCGAGGACGGCCGGCCGCTCGTCACGCGGACCTCCTTCCGCTACCTCCAGACCCTCTACAACCTCGGCCCGGCCCCCGAGCCGAACATGACGGTCTTCTGGTCGCCGCGGCTCCCGCGGGGCTTCAAGGAGTTCTGCGCCCGGGTCTCCATCGACACCTCCTCCGTCCAGTACGAGTCGGACGAGCTGATGCGCCCCCGCTTCGGCGACGACACCGCCATCGCCTGCTGCGTCTCCGCGATGCCGGTGGGCAAGCAGATGCAGTTCTTCGGCGCCCGGGTGAACCTCGCCAAGACCCTCCTCTACGCGGTCAACGGCGGCCGCGACGAGAAGTCCGGCGCCCAGGTCGGCCCGGCCACTGGTGCTCTCACCTCCGAGGTCCTCGACTACGACGAGCTCATGGAGCGCTTCGACGCCCAGCTGGAGTGGCTCGCCGAGGTCTACGTGCACGCCCTGAACGTCATCCACTACATGCACGACCGGTACGCCTACGAGCGGATCGAGATGGCGCTCCACGACCGCGACGTGCGCCGCACCATGGCCTGCGGCATCGCCGGCCTCTCCGTCGCCGCCGACTCCCTCGCCGCCGTGAAGTACGCCCGGGTCACCCCGGTCCGCGACGACACCGGCCTCGCCGTCGACTACGTGATCGAGGGCGACTACCCCGCCTTCGGCAACAACGACGAGCGGGTCGACGCCATCGCCGTCGGCCTGGTCGAGGAGTTCATGCGGAAGGTCCGCAAGCACCCCACCTACCGCGACGCCGAGCACACCCAGTCCGTCCTGACCATCACGTCCAACGTCGTCTACGGCAAGAAGACCGGCAACACCCCCGACGGGCGCCGCGCCGGCGAGCCCTTCTCGCCGGGCGCCAACCCGATGAACGGCCGTGACACCCACGGTTACGTCGCCTCCGCCCTCTCGGTCGCCAAGCTGCCCTACGAGGACGCCGAGGACGGCATCTCGCTCACCCACACCGTCACCCCTGACGGCCTGGGCCGCACCCCCGAGGAACGGATCGCCAACCTCGCGGGCGTCCTCGACGGCTACATGGCCAGCGACGGCTTCCACATGAACGTCAACGTCCTCAGCCGGGACGTCCTCCTGGACGCCATGGAGCACCCGGAGAACTACCCGCAGCTGACGATCCGGGTCTCCGGATACGCGGTGAACTTCGTCCGGCTCACGCGCGAGCAGCAGCTCGACGTCCTGAACCGCACCTTCCACGGCTCGCTGTAGCCCCCCTGAGCACCCGGGGCCGGAGGCCCCTCACCTCCGGCCCCGGGTCGCGCCCCCACACCCTCCGAAGGAGGACCCGCCATGACCGGCCTCGCCCTCGGGCCCGCGGCCCCCGCCACCCCGGCCGCCGCGGCGACCCACCGGCCCTCCTCGGGCTCGGTGCACTCATGGGACCTGTCCACCGGTGTCGACGGTCCCGGCACCCGCTTCGTCACCTTCCTGTCCGGCTGCCCCCTCACCTGCCTCTACTGCCACAACCCCGACACCTGGCGGATGCGCGGCGGCACGCGCACCTCCGCCGACGACGTGATCGCCGAGGCGCGCAAGTACGTCCGCTTCATCGCGGCCTCCGGCGGCGGCGCCACCCTCTCCGGCGGCGAACCCCTGCTCCAGCCCGTCTTCGCCGGCGAGCTGCTGCACCGGATGAAGCACGAGCTGGGCCTCCACACCGCCCTCGACACCTCGGGCTTCCTCGGGGTCCGCGCCACCGACGCCCTGCTGCGCGACACCGACCTGGTCCTGCTCGACATCAAGTCCTGGGACCCCGACACCTACCGCGGGGTGACCGGCCGGCCGCTGCGGCCGACCCTGGACTTCGCCCGCCGCCTCGCCGACCTCGGCCAGGACGTCCACGTCCGCTTCGTGCTCGTCCCGGGCCTGACCGACGACCCGGCGAACGTCGAGGGCGTCGCCGCCTTCGCCGCCGGGCTCGGCAACGTCTCCCGCGTGGACGTCCTCCCCTTCCACAAGCTCGGCGAGGCGAAGTGGAAGGCGCTCGACATGCCCTTCACCCTGCACGACACCCCGTCCCCGACGCCCCGACAGGTCGCCGCCGCCCGCGAGGTCTTCCAGGCCCACGGCCTGCACGCCGTCTGAGCGACGCCCTCACCCGCCGACCACGCAAAACAGGAAAAAGGGCCCGTATGGTCTTACCGTGGCCGCGTGACCGAGCCACCGCAGACAGTCGAGCCGACACCCGGACCGGGCGACCCGCCGCCCGGCACCACCGCCCCCGCACCGGGGGAGCCACCGGCGGCCGGAGCCCCGCCGCAGACCCCCGCCGCCGTGCGCCGCCGCGCCGGCCTCGCGGGGGCCGTCGTCTCCGTGCTCCTGATCATCGCGATCGTCTTCGGCAGCCGGCTGCTCCGCGACTTCGACTCGGCCCTGCTGCCCTACGCCGTCGCCACCGTCTTCCTCGCCTTCGGCATCGCCTACCGGTACACGGTGTGGATCTCCGCCCCCGGCGCCAAGCGCCTCTTCCGGCAGGGCTGGCGCTCCTTCTTCTCCGCCGCGAACTTCCGCAAGGCGCCCACCGCGCTGCCGAAGATGATCGCCACCTACCTCGGCTTCCAGAAGTTCCTCGGCGCCCGCTCCCACGCCCGCTGGGCCGCCCACCAGCTCGTCTTCTGGGGCTGTCTGCTCGCCGCCGCGATCACCTTCCCCCTCACCTGGGGCTGGTTCACCTTCACCTCCTCGACCGGCTCGGGCCCCGGCTACGAGATGCGGATCTGGGGCTTCAAGGTCCTCGGCTTCGACTCGCTCAGCCTCCTCGGCTGGCTGATGTTCCACGGCCTCGACATCGCCGCCGTCCTCGTCATCGCCGGCGCCGCCTACTTCCTCTGGCGCCGCATGAAGGACCGCGGCGCCATCACCGGCCAGCGCTTCGCCTACGACCTGGTGCCGCTGATCTGCCTCGTCGTCATCTCGGTGACCGGGCTCCTGCTGACCTTCTCGTCGATCTTCCTGCACGGCGGTGGCTACGAGTTCCTCGCCGTCCTGCACATGGTCTCCGTCGTCTTCACCCTCATCTACATCCCGTTCGGGAAGTTCTTCCACATCGTCCAGCGGCCCGCCGCCGTCGGCATGCAGCTCTTCAAGTACACCTCCCGCCGCAAGGACGAGGAGCAGGTGCTCGCCTGCCGGCGCTGCCACGAGCCCATCGACACCGCCCCCTACGTGGAGAACCTCCGGGGCACCATGCGCGACCTCGACCTCGGGTTCGACCAGTGGGCCGAGTACTGCCCCCGCTGCAAGCGCGTCCTACGCGGCAACGCCTACCTCGACCACGTGAAGAAGGGCTTCAAGTGACCGCGTCCGACCCCGCGACCACCCCCGGGCGGCCGGTGCCGCTCGACCCCTCGCTCGCCCCGCCCGGCACCCGCAACTTCCGCGACGCCGGAGGCATCCCGGCCGACCGCTGGCACGCCGACCAGAACGGCGAGACCCTCGTCCCCACCCACTGCTGCTTCTGCGGCGTCCAGTGCGGCATGTACCTCCGCGTCGACCGCGGCGGCAAGGTCTTCGGCGTCGAACCCCGCAACCACGACATCAACCGGATGCGGCTCTGCCCCAAGGGCATCAACGCCTACCAGCAGGTCAACCACCCCGACCGGCTCACCGCGCCGCTGATGCGCCGCAACCGCGACGAGGCGTTCCGCGAGGTCTCCTGGGACGAGGCCCTCGACCACACCGTCGCCGAGATCCGCCGCATCCAGGGAGAGCACGGCAACGACGCCTTCGGGCTCCTCGGCGGCGCCAGCCTCTACTCCGAGAAGACCTACCTCGTCGGCAAGTTCGCCCGCGTCGCCCTCAGGACCCGGCACGTCGACTACAACGGCCGCCTCTGCATGGTCTCCGCCGCCGGCGCCAACAAGCTCGCCTTCGGCATCGACCGGGCCGGCAACCCCTTCTCCGACATCCTCCTCACCGACTGCCTCCTCATCGCGGGCTCCAACGTCGGCGAGTGCTTCCCGGTCATGACCCAGTACCTCTGGGGGGCCCGCGACCGGGGCGCCAGTCTCATCGTCGTCGACCCGCGCGAGACCGCCATCGCGCGCACCGCGGACATCCACGTCGCCCTCAAGCCCGGCACCGACGCGGCCTTCTTCAACGCCGTCCTGCACGTCGTCGTCGCCGAGGGCCTCACCGACGAGGCCTACCTCGCCGCCCACACCACCGGCTGGGACGAGGTGCGCAAGACCGTCGCCGACTACCCGCCCGCGCGCTCCGCCGAGATCTGCGGCGTCCCCGAGGAGCAGATCCGCCAGGTCGCCCGCGTCTTCGCCGGCGCGGGAAAGGCCATGGCCTGGCACGCCCGCGGCGTCGAGCACCACTCCCAGGGCGTCGAGAACTGCCTCACCATCATCAACCTCTGCGTCGCCACCGGGAACATCGGCAAGCCCGGCGCCGGATACGGCACGATCACCGGCCAGGGCAACGGCCAGGGCGGCCGCGAGCACGGCCAGAAGTCCGACCTGCTGCCCGGCGGCCGTTCCATCACCAACCCCGAGCACCGCCGCCAGATCTGCGAGATCTGGGGCATCGACGAGGCCGACCTCCCGCTCGCCGGCACCTCCATGATGGAGATGGTCTGGCAGATGCAGCGCCGGGAGATCCGGGGCCTCGTGGGCATCTGCAACAACCCCTTCGTCTCGCTGCCGAACTACGCCACCGTCAAGGACGGTTACGACAGCCTGGAGTTCCACGCCCAGTTCGACTTCTTCCTCTCCGAGACCGCCGCCAACGCGCACGTGGTCTTCCCCGTCACCGTCTGGGCCGAGGACGAGGGCGTCATGGCCAACGCCGAGGCCCGGGTCGTCAAGCACAACAAGGCCCAGGAGCCCCCGGCCGGCGTCCGCACCGACACCTGGGTCATGTGCGAACTCGCCCGCCGGCTCGGCGCCGGGGACAAGTTCGCGTTCCCCGACTCGCGCTCCGTCTTCGAGGAGCTGCGGATCGCCTCCGCCGGAACCGTCAACGACTACTACGGCATCACCTACGAGCGCCTGGAGGAGACCGGCGGCATCGCCTGGCCCTGCCCGAGCACCGAGCACCCCGGCACCCCCCGGCTCTTCGAGAACGGCCGCACCTACCACCCCGACGGCAAGATCCACCTCCAGGTCGTCGAATGGCACCCGCCGATGGACCCGTACAGCGAGGAGTACCCCCTCTCGCTCACCACCGGCCGCACCGTCGCCCACTTCCTCTCCGGCAACCAGACCCGCCGGCTCGGCGCCCTCGTCGAACAGACCCCGCGGCCCTGGGTCGAGGTCCATCCCTCCCACGGCTTCCGCAACGGCGACCCCGTCCGCGTCGTCACCCGCCGCGGCAGCGAGGTCTTCCCCGCCCTGGTCACCGAGGCCATCCGGCCCGACACCGTCTTCGTCCCCTACCACTGGCCCGTCCCGACCGCGGCGAACGCCCTCACCATCGACGCCCTCGACCCCCGCTCCAAGATCCCGGAGTACAAGGTCTGCGCGGCCCGCATCGAGGCCGCCGAGCGGATCGACGAGGTCCCCGCCCCGCCCACCGCCCCCGGACACCGGGCATACCCGGAGACCCAGGTCTCCCGCACCGACCCGCTGCCCCCCACCTCCCCCCAGGGCCGCGGCACCGCGGAGAGGAGCTGACCCGCACATGATGGGCCGCACGATCTTCATCGACCCGGGCCGCTGCATCGGCTGCCAGGCATGCGTCTCGGCCTGCCGCGAATGCGACTCCCACCGCGGCAAGTCGATGATCCACCTCGACTACCCCGACGAGGGGCACTCCGTCGCCTCCCTCCCCACCGTCTGCATGCACTGCGAGGACCCCGTCGCCCCCTGCGCCGAGGTCTGCCCCGCCGACGCGATCCTCGTGACCGCCGACGGCGTCGTGCAGCAGGCCGACACCACCCGCTGCATCGGCTGCGCCAACTGCGTCAACGCCTGCCCCTTCGGCGTCCCCAAGATCGACCTCCAGGCGAAGCTCCAGATGAAGTGCAACCTCTGCTACGACCGCACCGCCTACGGCCTCGCCCCCATGTGCGCGACCGTCTGCCCGACCGGCGCCCTCTTCTACGGCACCCTCGACGAGCTCCGGGCCGAACGCCCCGGCGTCCAGGTCGCCGACTCCTTCACCTTCGGCTCCACCACCGTCTCCACCGGCGTGGCGATGGTCGTCCCCGCCGACAAGGTCCAGTGGCCGGTCCCCGGCGGGCTCCCCGTCGTCGAGATCAACGGAAAGGACGTCCGGTGAGCGTCACCGACCCACAGCCGCCCGCGCCGGACGCCCGCGACGCGGCACAGGAGGCCCTCCACGACCGGATCGCCGCCGACTCGCTGACCACCCGCCGCGACTACCTGCGGATCGTCGCCACCGTCTCCGGCGGGCTGGCCGTCGGCGGCGTCGCCGTCGCCTCCGGCATCCTGCACCGGCACGGCGACAGCGAGGACGCCCCCGAGCCCCAGCGGATCGCCGACCGGATCGAGCGGGGCGAGTCGCTCGCCTTCCGCTACCCCGGGGCCGAGGACCGGGCGATCGCCCTCCGCATGGAGGACGGCACCCTGGCCGGCTACTCCGCCGTCTGCACCCACCTCGCCTGCGCCGTCCTGTGGCGCAAGGACCGGGGGACCGAGGGCGAGCTGTACTGCCCCTGCCACGAGGGGATCTTCGACGCCCGCACGGGAGAGGTCACCGCGGGTCCGCCGCCGCGGGGCCTGCCCAAGGTGCTGCTCGTCGAGCAGCTCGACGGCAGCGTCTGGGCGGTCGGGACGGCCCGCTCGGGCGAGAGCGCGATCGAGGGCTTCTGCCGCCAGAACGGCCAGGACCGGCCGGGCTGCCCCGGCTTCGGCTCGGGCGCCCCGGGCCGCAAGGCGGCGGAGAGGAGTGAGCGGACATGAGCGACGGCACGTTCCCCCAGGACCCGGAGGCCCCCCGGCCGCCGGCCGGCCCCGCCGGGGACCCGGACCCCGAGCCCCGGCGGCCTCCCGCCTACACCCCGGGCAGCGCGCAGCCCCGGCTGAACCGGCCGGTGCGCGAGCGCTATCCCCAGATCCGCCCCACCAGCGGCTACGGCGACCCCCGGATCCGGCACACCGGGCCGGGGCCGGGCGCGGGCGCGGAGCAGGAGCCGGAGCGCTCCTCGAAGCTGTCCGCGCGTCTGGCGCTGGCGCTCACGGTCGTCATCGGCCAGCTCTGGGGCCTGACGATCGTGGTGGACGAGTGGATGACCGGCGACACCGGCACCGCCTGGTGGGGTGCGGGCTTCCTCGTCCTGTCGTTCCTGGTGGTGCTGGGGCTCTGGGCGCTCGACCCGAAGGACCGCTGAGTCCGGCGGGGAGCGGACGGGGGCGGGGCGGGGGAGCGGGCGTACCCTGAAGGCATGAGCACCGCCCCTGCCCACGGACCGCGAGACGCGAAGCGGCCCGGCACGCCGTCCGGCCCCACGGACAGGCCCAAGCCGGTGATCGTCTTCGACGATCCGCTGGACCGGCAGTCCGCGGACGACACGGACCGCGGGTGGGGCGAGCGGCCTCCCTCCGGCGGCGACAGCGCCGCCGACCTCGCGCGCTTCCTGGACGAGAAGCCGCCGCACCACCTCTGAGCCCCGCGCGCGACGCGGGTCAGGAGGTGGGGTGCGTCCCCGAACCGCCACCCGCGCCCGGTGCGGCGCCCGTGCCCGTGCCCGTCGAGGGGCCGCGCTGGGCGACGAGGGCGTCCCGGATCTCCTTGAGGACCTCCAGCTCGCTGATCTCCATGGTCTCCGCGACGCCCTCCTTCGCCTTGTCGTGCGCGGCGCGCTTGGCGAGGATCTTGGCCATCGGAAGGACCATCAGGAAGTAGACGACGGCCGCGGTGATCAGGAAGCTCAGCACCGCGCTGAGGACCAGACCCCACTGGATCTGGATGCCCTGCATCTCGCCGTCGACCAGCTTGCAGGGGTCCTTGAGGCAGGACGAGTAGCTCTCCAGGTCCTTGGTGCCGAAGGCGCCGACGACCGGGTTGATGATTCCCTTGACCACCGAGTTCACGATGTTGGTGAACGCGGCACCGATGACGACCGCGACCGCCAGGTCGATCACGTTGCCCCGCATCAAGAAGGCCTTGAAGCCTCCCAGCAAGCTTTCCTTCTTCTCGGCCACCGAGGTGCCTTTCGTCGGGTGCGGTCCTGCGTGCGCAGTCATTAGGCCGTGAACGGAGCGGGGCCGTCCAATCCGTACACACGGGACGGTGACTTGACAGGCATTCCGTGCGATTCAGCACCAGGTCACCGCCAGCCGGGAGCTCGCGCCGGCACCTGCCAGCGCGGTCGCCGTCGGCCGCGACACGGACAGGACGACGAGCGCCCCTCCGTCCGCACGAGTCCCGCCCGGAAGCGGAACCTCGGCCACCCGTACGCCCATTGCGACCACGCGCGCCGCGCCGGTCTCGCCCAGGGCCCCGTCGGGGGCGGCGATCACGTCGACCCGGTCACCGGGCCGTAGCAGCCGCACGGTGTCCGCGTCGGCGATCCGGACCGGTGCGGACACCAGCGCCGCGGGTCCGGGCGGCCGCGCCCGGGCGACGGCGGGCCCGCCCGTGTCCCCGGCGGCGAATCCGGCCGCGGGGGATCCCGCGGAGGATCCGGCCCGGGCGCCCGCCGCCGCTCCGACTGCGGACGTGCCGGGGACGGGACCCGGCGCCGGACCGCCGACGGAGCCGGTGCCGCTCGCGACGGCCGCCGCGGCCGCCGCCAGGGCGAGCAGGAGCGCCGGCGCGAGCCGTCCGCGCCGCAGCGCCCGCCGCAGCCGGTGCCGGGCGCCTCGGATCCGGAGCGGCTCGAAGGGCGGAACCGCGCGGGGCGCGGGAACGGAGGGGAGGGTGGTCGTCATGCGGGGCACCGCCTGTCCTGCCGGGAGCGTGAGGAGCGTCGTCCCGGCCCACTCTCCCGTCCCCGCCCGCGCCCCGCTCCGGCCTGGGGACCGCCCCTCGCCTGTGGACGACCGCGTCACTCCGCCGGGGGGTTCACGGCAGGGTGATCCCCAGGTCCCAGCCGTCGTGGGCACGGGTGCACAGACAGTCGCGGTCGAGCGTGGCGGGCAGCGCGGCCACCGCGTCGAAGAGCACCTCGCGCAGCCGTCCCACGTTCTCGCCGAAGACCCGCAGCACCTCCGTGTGGGAGACGCCCTCGCCGGTCTCGGCGCCCGCGTCGAGGTCGGTGACGAGCGCGAGGGAGGTGTAGCAGAGGCCGAGCTCGCGGGCGAGGACGGCCTCGGGGTGGCCGGTCATGCCGACGACGGACCAGCCGGCGGCTGCGTGCCAGCGCGACTCGGCGCGGGTGGAGAAGCGCGGTCCCTCGATCACGACCATCGTGCCGCCGTCGACCGGTTCCCAGCCGCGCCCCCGGGCCGCCTTGACCGCGACGCGACGCCCGTCGGGGCAGTACGGGTCGGCGAAGGTCACGTGGACGACGCGGGGCACGGCGCCGTCGGCCCGCCGCTCGCCGTCGAAGTAGGTCTGCGCCCGGCTCAGCGTGCGGTCGACGAGCTGGTCCGGCACGACGAGGGTGCCCGGTCCGTGCTCCTCGCGCAGTCCGCCGACCGCACAGGGCCCCAGGACCTGCCGGACGCCGAGGGAGCGGAGCGCCCAGAGGTTGGCGCGGTAGTTGACCCGGTGCGGCGGGACCGTGTGGGCGCGGCCGTGCCGGGGGAGGAAGGCGATCGGCCGGCCGGCGACCGTGCCGAGGAAGAGGGAGTCGCTGGGGCTGCCGTAGGGGGTGTCGACGGACACCTCCGTGACGTCCTCCAGGAAGGAGTAGAAGCCGGAGCCGCCGATCACGCCGATCTCCGCGTACGCGTCATGGGTCGCCATGGCCGTCACCCTATGCGCGGGCCCTGGAGATGCCGAGGGGCCCCGTCGCACGCGGCGACGGGGCCCCTCGGGGGATCGGTCTCAGGCGGCCGAGCTTCCGGTGCCCGACGAGGACGTCGAGGAGGCGGAAGAGGACGACGACGAGGTCGACGCGGCCGGCTTGGCGTCCGACGTCGTGGACGACGAGGACGAGGTCGACGGGGTCGAGGACTTCGACGCGGCCGGCGAGCTGCTGGACGACGAGCCGCGGCTGTCGTTCCGGTAGAAGCCGGAGCCCTTGAAGACGATGCCGACGGCCGAGAACACCTTCTTCAGGCGTCCCTTGCAGCTGGGGCACTCGGTCAGGGCGTCATCGGTGAACTTCTGCACCGCCTCGAGGCCTTCGCCGCACTCGGTGCACTGGTACTGGTAGGTCGGCACTGTGACTTCCTCCTGGCACTCACACTCATCGAGTGCTAACGACGATCCATACTGACGTATTCCGTGGGTTCAGTCCACCGCCACCGGCACGCGGTGACCGATGCCACGCGCGGCGACCCGGCTCGACTCGCGCGGCGTCAGTCGCGACCGGAGGGCCAGGAGCGTGGTCAGGGCGAGCGCCGTGCCCGCCATCGGCACCAGGAAACCGCTGCTCGCGCCCTGCGCGTCGGCGAGGCGGCCGGCGACCGTGACGGCGGCGGCCTGGCCGAGCGCGACGGCGCCGGTGAGCCAGGTGAACGCCTCGGTGCGGGCGGAGGCCGGGATCAGGGTCTCGACGATCGTGTAGCCGGTGATGAGGGCGGGGGCGATGCAGAGGCCCACGACCAGGCCCAGGGCGCCGAGGAGCAGCACGGAGTGCGCGGTCCACAGCAGGGAGGCGGCGGCGGTGAGCCCGGCGTAGCCGAGGATCAGCCGGCGGCGGGGGCCGGACTTCCAGGCGACGGCGCCCATGGCGATGCCCGCGAGCATGTTGCCGGCGGCGAAGACGCCGTAGAGCAGGCCGTTGGCGCCGGGGTTGCCGATCTCCTCGGTGAAGGCCGTGAGGGAGACCTGCATGCCGCCGAAGACGGAGCCGATGCCGAGGAAGGCGACGATCAGGACGCGGACGCCGGGGACGGACAGCGCGGAGCGGTGGGGCTCGGCGGAGGTGGCCGCGGCGTGGCCGTAGGCGGGCTGGGTGGCGCGCTGGGCGGCGAAGAACAGGCCGCCGACGAGGGTGAGGGCGGCCTCGGCGATCAGGCCGGCGGCCGGGTGGATGCCGGTGCACAGCGCGGTGGCGAGGACGGGGCCGACGACGAAGGTGAACTCGTCGGTGACCGACTCGAAGGCCGCGGCGGTCGGCATCAGCGGGGTGCCGTCGAGCTTGGCGGCCCAGCGGGCCCGGACCATCGGGCCGACCTGCGGCACCGAGGCGCCGGCGGGGACGGCGGCCAGGAACAGCGCCCAGAGCGGGGCGCCGCCGAGGGCGAGCACCACGAGCAGGGAGACCGACGCGGTGTGGACGAGGACGCCGGGGACCAGGACGGCGCGCTGGCCGAAGCGGTCGGCGAGCTTGCCGCTCTGCGGAGCGAAGAGCGCCATGGAGACGCCGGTGACGGCGGCGACCGCGCCGGCGCTGCCGAACGAGCCGGTGGTGTGCTGGACGAGCAGGACGATGCCGATGGTCAGCATCGCGAAGGGCTGCCGGGCGGCGAACCCGGGAAGCAGGAAGGACAGCGCGCCGGGGGTGCGCAGCAGCTGCCCGTAACCCGGACGCTTGTCCGAGATGACCGTGGACGCCACGGTCCTGGCCTTTCTGCCGCCTGGTAGCGCGCTCCCGCACGGTGGTGCGGGTGTCGCCGAGAGCTGTCCTCATGCGCGTTACTGCGGTAGATACCGGGCCGGCCCCACTGCGGAGGGGCGCCACGGCCGCCATACGGTCGCGCCAGCTCTGCGTCAGGCAGAGTTGGTTCGATCAGGTGTGCCTTCATGGTACAGGGAGGAGCGTCCTCCCGCCTGGGAAAACGCTCCTGCCCCTCAATTAATGCCTCGGATTAACCGGATGTTCTCCGATGGTGCTCGCCCGGACGGTGGAAGCGCGGAGCGGTGCCGACGGGGGCCGAGGCGGCCGTCGCGCCCCCGGTCCCGAGCCAGCCCGCGAGCTTGCCGCCCTGGCCGACCGCCCGCAGCCGGCGCTCGGTGGCGTCCCGCACCGGATCGGTGGCGACGACGAGGAGCTCGTCGTGGTGGCGCAGCACGGTCGCCGGGCCGGGGACGAAGCTCGCCCCGTCCCGGACGACGAGGGTGACGGCCGCTCCGGCCGGCAGGCGCAGCTCGGCGACCTCGACGCCGTGCATCCGGGAGTGCTCCGGGATGGCGACGGAGAGCAGGTGGCCGCGGAGCCGTTCCAGGGGGGCGGACTCGACGCCGAGGTCGGCCGCCTCCCCGGAGGCGCCGAGCTTCAGCGCCTTCGCCAGCCAGGGCAGGGTCGGCCCCTGGACGAGGGTGTAGACGACGACCAGGACGAAGACGATGTTGAAGATCCGCTCGCTGCCCTCGATGCCGGAGACCATCGGGATGGTGGCCAGGATGATGGGGACGGCGCCGCGCAGGCCGGCCCAGGACATCAGGGCCTGCTCCTGCCAGGGGATCCGGAAGGGCAGCAGGCTGACCAGGACCTCCATGGGCCGCGCGACCACCGTCAGGACGAGGCCGATGACGACGGCGGGCCAGAAGTCGTGGACGAGCTCGTGCGGGGTGACGAGCAGGCCGAGCAGGACGAACATGCCGATCTGCGCGATCCAGCCGAGCCCCTCGGCGAAGCCGCGGTTCGCGGGCGCGTGCGGCAGCTTGGCGTTGCCGAGGACCATCGAGGCCAGGTAGACGGCGAGGAAGCCCGAGCCGTGGGCCATGGCGCCGGCGGCGTAGGCGACCACCGCGATGGCCATGACGGCGATCGGGTAGAGGCCGGAGGCGGGCAGGGCGACGTGCCGCAGGCCGTAGGCGCCGACGAAGCCGACGGCGAGACCGACGGCGACGCCGATGGCGAGTTCGAGGGCGATCTCGCCGACGAGCACGTACCAGTGGTCGACGGGGCCCGCGGTGGAGAAGGCGACGACGAGGATGACGACGGGGGCGTCGTTGAATCCGGACTCGGCCTCCAGGACGCCGGTGACCCGGGAGGGCAGCGGCACCTTGCGCAGGACGGAGAAGACGGCCGCCGCGTCGGTGGAGGAGACGACGGCGCCGATGATCAGGGCCTGCCGCCAGTCGAGGCCGACGAGGTAGTGCGCGCCGGCGGCGGTGACGCCGACGCTGACCGCGACGCCGACGGTGGAGAGGACGACAGCGGCGGGGAGCGCCGGTCTGATCTCCTTCCACTTCGTGCCGAGGCCGCCCTCGGCGAGGATCACGACGAGGGCCGCGTAGCCGATGACCTGGGTCAGCTCGGCGTTGTCGAAGGCGACGTTGCCGATGCCGTCCTGGCCTATGGCGACGCCGATGCCCAGGTACAGCAGCAGGCTGGGGAGGCCGCTCCGGGAGGAGATCCGGACGGCCGCGACCGCGATCAGCAACACGAGCGAGCAGATCAGCAGGAGTTCGTTGAGCTGGTGGACAGTCAGTGGCCGTTCCTTCCCCTCGTGTGCAGCTGGATCGTTCCTCCAGCGGACGACACTTCGTTACCTTACCTAATCTTTAACGTTTTCTTGACGCCGTCTTTGCGCCTCCTCGCTCATCAGTACGGTTCTCTTCCTGACACCGCGTCCAGGCCGCCCGGACGCTGCGCCTAAGGTGGCTCCCGTACTCCAGGATCACCCTGCCCCTCGAAGGACAGCGATGCCCTCCAACACGACCGCGCCCCCTGCCAAGAAGAAAGGGCGGCGCGCCCGCCTGCTCCTGCTCGTCCTGGTCCTCGCACTGGTGGCCGGTGTCGGGTTCGGCGGGTACTGGGGTGTCAGCACCGTCCGGGCCTCGTTCCCGCAGACCACCGGAGAGATCCGGCTCGACAAGCTCTCGGGCCAGGTCGAGGTCAAGCGCGACGCCAACGGCGTCCCGCAGATCTACGCGGACAACGAGACGGACCTCTTCCGCGCCCAGGGCTACGTCCAGGCGCAGGACCGGTTCTACGAGATGGACGTCCGCCGGCACGTGACGGCCGGCCGGCTCTCCGAGATGTTCGGCGAGAGCCAGGTCGACACCGACGCCTTCCTGCGCACGCTCGGCTGGCGCCGGGTCGCGCAGCAGGAGTACGACTCCGTCCTGTCGCCGGAGACGAAGAAGTACCTCCAGGCGTACGCGGAGGGGGTCAACGCCTACCTGAAGGACCGCGACCCCGCCGACGTCTCGGTCGAGTACGCCGCCCTGGCCCTGACCAACGACTACGCGATCGAGCCCTGGACCCCGGTCGACTCGGTGGCCTGGCTCAAGGCGATGGCCTGGGACCTGCGCGGCAACATGCAGGACGAGATCGACCGCTCCCTGCTGACCAGCCGGCTGAGCGCGGCGCAGATCAAGCAGCTGTACCCGGCGTACCCGTACGCGCTCCACCAGCCGATCGTGGGCCAGGGCGCCGTCGACGAGTCCACCGGGAAGTTCGACCCGAAGGCCGAGGCAGGCGAGGGCGACGGGGCGACCACCGGGGACACCCCGGGCAGCGGTCCCGGCGGCTCCGGCGCGCAGTCCCAGCTCGGGGCGCTCTCCGAGGTCCTCGACACGATCCCCGCACTGCTCGGTCCCAACGGCAACGGCATCGGCTCGAACTCCTGGGTCGTCTCGGGGAACCTCACGACCTCCGGCAAGCCGCTGCTCGCCAACGACCCGCACCTCGCGCCCCAGCTGCCGTCCCTCTGGTACCAGATGGGCCTGCACTGCCGCTCGGTCTCGGCGACCTGCCGCTACGACGTCGCCGGCTACACCTTCTCCGGCATGCCCGGTGTGATCATCGGACACAACGACAAGATCGCCTGGGGTCTCACCAACCTCGGCGCCGACGTCACCGACCTCTACCTGGAGCGCGTCGGCCCCGACGGCTACCTCGTCGACGGCAAGGTCAAGCCCTTCAGCAGCCGCGAGGAGGTCATCAAGGTCGCGGGCGGCGAGGACCGCACGATCACCGTCCGCTCCACCGACCACGGCCCGCTCGTCTCCGACCGCTCCACCGAGCTGGAGAAGGTCGGCCGCCAGGCCCCCGTCGGCAACTCCGCCCCCGACCGCGGCACCGGCTACGGCGTCTCCCTCCAGTGGACCGCCCTCCAGCCGGGCAGGTCGATGGACGCGATCTTCGCCATCGACCGCGCGAAGGACTTCGCCACCTTCCGGGCGGCCGCGAAGAACTTCGAGGTCCCGTCCCAGAACCTGATCTACGCCGACACCGCGGGCAACATCGGCTACCAGTCCCCGGGCAAGATCCCGCAGCGCACCAAGGGCGACGGCACCCTGCCGGCCCCCGGCTGGGACTCCTCCTACCGGTGGAAGGGCTACATCCCCTTCGACCAGCTGCCCTACGAGTACAACCCGAAGCGCGGCTACATCGTCACCGCCAACCAGGCCGTGATCGAGGAGAAGACCTACCCCGACCTGCTCACCAAGGACTGGGGCTACGGCTCGCGCAGCCAGCGGATCAACGACCTCATCGAGTCGAAGACCCGGGACGGCGGCAAGATCTCGCCGGACGACATGCGGACCATGCAGACGGACAACCGCAGCGAGATCGCCACGCTGCTCAACCCGCTGCTGCTGAAGATCGACATCTCCGACCCCTCCGTCCGCGAGGCGCAGAAGCTCCTGGAGGGCTGGGACTACACCCAGGAGCCCGACTCGGCCGCCGCCGCCTACTTCAACGCGGTCTGGCGCAACGTCCTCAAGCTCGCCTTCGGCAACAAGCTCCCCAAGGAGCTGCGCGCCGAGGACGACTGCATCAACGTCCGTCCGGTCGACTCCACCGGACCGGTCGACGAGCAGAACAAGCTCGTGCGGGAGTGCGGCCAGCGCGACGCCGACTCGGCGCAGCCCGACGGCGGCGACCGCTGGTACGAGGTGGTCCGCCCGCTCCTCAAGCAGGAGAAGAGCGAGTGGTGGAAGACCCCGGGCGACCGGACGAACCAGCCCACCGCCAACCGCGACCAGCTGCTCGCCCAGGCCATGAAGGACGCGCGCTGGGAGCTGACGGCCAAGCTCGGCAAGGACGTCACCACCTGGAGCTGGGGCCGGCTGCACCAGCTGACCCTGAAGAACCAGACCCTCGGCACCGCCGGCCCCGGCGTCGTGCAGCAGCTGCTCAACCGCGGTCCGTGGAACCTGGGCGGCGGCGAGGCGGCGGTCGACGCCACCGGCTGGAACGCGGCCGGCGGCTACGAGGTCATCTGGGTGCCGTCGATGCGGATGGTCGTCAACGTCGGCGACTGGGACAAGTCCCGGTGGATCAACCTGACCGGCGCCTCCGGTCACGCCTTCCACTCGAACTACACCGACCAGACGGACGCCTGGGCCAGGGGCGAGCTCCTGGACTGGGCCTACGGCGCCGCGGCGGTCACCGCGGCGACGAAGGACACGCTGGTCCTCAAGCCCTGATCAGGGGCGGAACCGGGTGACCCCGGCCGGGGTCACCACGGCGTGCACGGGGTGGTCGTGCGGTTCCTCCGGGACCCGGGCGACCACCTCGTCCGCGTAGAGGAGGACCACCAGGGCGGGGTCGCGGCCGGCCCGCGCCAGCCGGGCGAGCACCCGGTCGTAGGAGCCGCCGCCCCGGCCGAGCCGCATGCCCCGCCCGTCGACGGCGAGGCCGGGCAGCAGGACCGCGTCGGCGGTGCGGACCGCCTCGGGGCCCAGCCGCGGTCCGACCGGTTCGAGGAGCCCGCGGCCGGCCTTCGCGAGCCGCCCGGGCCCCTCGTACGCGGCCCAGTCGAGGTCGTTGTCGGGGAGCAGGACGGGCAGCAGGACCCGGACCCCGCGCGCGTGGAGGGCGTCGAGCAGCGCGCGCGTGCCCGGCTCGCGGCCCACCGACACGTACGCGGCGACGGTGCCGGCCTCCGCGAGCTCGGGGAGCTCCACGCCGTGGCGGGCGAGGGATTCGGCGGTGTCCGTGAGGGAATCAGCGCTCAGGGCGGCGCGCGCCGCCAGAAGTCGCTTGCGGAGCACGGCTTTTTCGGACGGGTCGGGTGTCATGTCGGCCTCATGTGAATGCACGAATGTCTTGTAATTGTCTTTATGTGAAGGAAGTTAACCGAAGCCACATCTTCCTCTCATTCCGAACGACTAAGGTGCACCGCATGAATCAGTCGCTCCCCAGGCTCGGCCGGATCAGCAAGGCTGTCATCCCGGCCGCGGGCCTCGGCACCCGCTTCCTCCCGGCGACCAAGGCGACGCCCAAGGAGATGCTGCCGGTCGTCGACAAGCCGGCGATCCAGTACGTCGTCGAGGAGGCCGTCGCGGCCGGTCTCTCCGACGTCCTGATGATCACCGGCCGGAACAAGCGTCCCCTGGAGGACCACTTCGACCGGAACTACGAGCTGGAGGAGGCCCTGAGCCGGAAGGGCGACGCCGAACGCCTCTCCAAGGTCCAGGAGTCCAGCGACCTCGCCACCATGCACTACGTGCGCCAGGGCGCCCCGCGCGGCCTCGGCCACGCCGTCCTGTGCGCCGCCCCGCACGTCGGCGACCAGCCCTTCGCGGTCCTCCTCGGCGACGACCTGATCGACCCGCGCGACCCGCTGCTCGCGCGCATGGTCGAGATCCAGGAGCGCGAGGGCGGCAGCGTGATCGCCCTCATGGAGGTCGACCCCGCGCAGATCCACCTCTACGGCTGCGCCGCCGTCGAGGCGACCGTCGACGGCGACGTCGTGCGCGTGACGGACCTCGTCGAGAAGCCGGAGCCCGCGGAGGCCCCCAGCAACTACGCCGTCATCGGCCGCTACGTCCTGGACCCGGCCGTCTTCGAGACCCTGCGGGAGACCGAGCCGGGCCGGGGCGGCGAGATCCAGCTGACCGACGCCCTGCAGAAGCTCGCCGCCGACGAGAAGATCGGCGGCCCGGTGCACGGCGTCGTCTTCAAGGGGCGCCGTTATGACACCGGCGACCGCGGTGACTATCTGCGTGCCATTGTCAGACTCGCGTGCGAGCGTGAAGATCTGGGACCGGACTTCCGGGCCTGGCTCCGGAGATACGTCAGCGAGGAGATGTAGCACCTTGAGCAGCAGCACGGCACCGTCGCCGTCCCCCGACGACAGCGGCCACGACCACGGGGCGGGCTCCGCGGACCCCTGCGCGGGCCCGGCCCGCGGCCTGTGGTCGGTGGACGAGCACCTGGCCGACATCCTCGCGACCGTCGGCCCGCTCGAACCCATCGAGCTGCAGCTCCTCGACGCCCAGGGCTGCGTCCTCGTCGAGGACGTGACGGTGCCGGTCGCGCTGCCCCCCTTCGACAACAGCTCCATGGACGGGTACGCGGTCCGGGTCGCCGACGTCTCCGGGGCCACCGGGGAGTTCCCCGCCGTCCTCACGGTCGTCGGGGACGTCGCCGCAGGCGACGGCGGACCGCCCACCGTCGGCCCGGGCGAGGCCGCCCGCATCATGACCGGCGCCCCGCTCCCGCCCGGCGCCGAGGCCGTCGTCCCCGTGGAGTGGACCGACGGCGGCACCGGCGGGGGCGCGGCCACCGGCATGCGCGCCGCGAGCACCGCCCCGGAGGGCGCCGCGGGCGAGGTCCGCGTGCACCGCTCCGCCGAGGCCGGGGCCCACGTCCGCAGGGCCGGCAGCGACGTCCGGGCCGGCGAGCTCGCCCTGGCGGCGGGCACCGTCCTGGGACCCCCGCAGATCGGCCTGCTCGCGGCGATCGGCCGGGGCACCGTGCGGGTGCGCCCCCGCCCGCGGGTGGTGGTCATGTCCACCGGCAGCGAGCTGGTCCAGCCCGGCGAGGCGCTCGGCGAGGGCCAGATCCACGACTCCAACAGCTTCGCCCTCGCCGCGGCCGCCCGGGACGCCGGAGCGCTCGCCTACCGGGTGGGCGCCGTCGCCGACGACGCCGAGTCGCTGCGCGCCACCATCGAGGACCAGCTCATCCGCGCCGACCTCATCGTGACCACGGGCGGGGTCAGCGTGGGGGCGTACGACGTGGTGAAGGAGGCGCTGACCGCCGACGGCCAGGTCGACTTCCGCAAGCTGGCCATGCAGCCCGGCAAGCCGCAGGGCTTCGGCGCGATCGGCGCCGAGCAGATCCCGCTGCTCGCCCTGCCGGGCAACCCGGTCTCCTCGTACGTCTCCTTCGAGCTGTTCGTCCGGCCCGCGATCCGCGCGCTGATGGGCGTCGAGGACCTGCACCGGCCGCGCGTCCAGGCCGTCCTGGCCGCCGACGGGGCGCTGTCCTCGCCGCCCGGCCGCCGCCAGTTCCTGCGCGGCACCTACGACGCGGAGGCCGGCACCGTCACTCCCGTGGGCGGCGCCGGATCCCATCTGATCGCGGCCCTCGCGCACGCGGACTGCCTGCTCGTCGTCCCGGAGGAGGCCGAGGGCGTGGAGCCGGGCAGCACCCTGGAAGTGGTCCTCCTCCGCTGAGGGGGCGAGGGTGGGGGTACGGTGTCGTCCCCATACAGCGACCGGGAGTGTCACGGCCATGAGCACGCAGCAAGGTCTCACCCACATCGACGAGGCGGGTGCGGCCCGCATGGTCGACGTCTCCGCGAAGGACGTCACGTCCCGCACGGCGCGGGCCAGCGGGCGGGTCCTCGTCTCGCCGCGCGTGGTCGAGCTGCTGCGCGGCGAGGGCGTCCCGAAGGGCGACGCCCTGGCCACCGCGCGGATCGCCGGGATCATGGGCGCCAAGAAGACCCCCGACCTCATCCCGCTCTGCCACCCGCTGGCGCTCTCCGGCGTCACCCTGGACCTGGCGGTCACGGACGAGGCGGTCGAGATCCTGGCGACGGTCAGGACGACGGACCGCACGGGCGTGGAGATGGAGGCCCTGACGGCGGTCTCGGTGGCCGCCCTGACGGTCGTCGACATGGTGAAGGCGGTCGACAAGGGCGCGGTCATCTCCGACGTACGGGTGGAGGAGAAGACGGGCGGCAAGTCGGGCCACTGGACGCGGAGCACCTCGTGACGCGCGAGGTCCGGGGGGCGGGCACCGGCGGGCACGAGGGGCAGGCCGGCCCGGGGCGGGAGGCCCCGGCGCTCGGCGGTGCCCTGACCGGTCCGTACGCGGCCCTCGTGGTCACCGCCTCCAACCGGGCGTCCGCCGGGGTCTACGAGGACCGGGGAGGCCCGCTGATCGCCGAGGGCCTGACCGCCATGGGCTTCGCCGTCGACGGCCCGCAGGTCGTCCCGGACGGGGCTCCGGTGGAGGCCGCCCTGCGGGCGGCGGTGGCCGCGGGGTACGACGTGGTGGTCACCACCGGCGGCACGGGCATCTCGCCCACCGACGAGACGCCCGAGGTCACCCGCCGGCTCCTCGACCGCGAGATCCCGGGCATCCCGGAGGCGATCCGCGCCCACGGCCGGGAGAAGGTCCCGACGGCGGCGCTCTCGCGGGGCCTGGCCGGCGTCGCGGGCGGCACGCTGATCGTGAACCTGCCCGGGTCCCCGGGCGGGGTGCGGGACGGTCTGGCCGTCCTGGAGCCGCTGCTCCGGCACGCCGTCGACCAGATCCGCGGCGGCGACCACCCGAGACCGTCGTGATCCCGGCCTGGCCGGTGGCCCTCGTGGACGGGGACGTCGCGCTCCGGCCGATAAGAATGCGCGACCAGGGCGCCTGGCGCGAGGTCAACCGGCGCAACCGCGAGTGGCTGCGGCCCTGGGAGGCGACGGTCCCCCCGGCGCCGCCCGGCGGGCCGGTCGCGCAGCGGCCGACCTACCGTCAGATGGTGCGCCATCTGCGGTCGGAGGCGAACGCGGGCCGGATGCTGCCGTTCGTGATCGAGTACCGGGGGCGGCTCGTCGGGCAGTTGACGGTCGCCGGGATCACCTGGGGCTCGATGTGCTCGGGCCACGTGGGGTACTGGGTGGACAGCGAGGTCGCCGGACGCGGGGTGATGCCGACGGCGGTCGCGCTCGCCGTCGACCACTGCTTCCGCGCGGTCGGTCTGCACCGCATGGAGGTGTGCATCCGCCCGGAGAACGGGCCGTCGCGCCGGGTGGTGG
This sequence comes from Streptomyces sp. NPDC104202, assembly GCF_055584185.1. NCBI lineage: Bacteria > Bacillati > Actinomycetota > Actinomycetes > Kitasatosporales > Streptomycetaceae > Streptomyces > Streptomyces sp. NPDC104202. Next base: position 33,817 of record NZ_JBVJMN010000024.1, read on the forward strand.
AGAAACTCGGATTCCGCGAGGAGGGGCTGCGGCCGCGCTATCTCCATATCGACGGCGCCTGGCGCGACCATCTGGTTTTCGCCCTCACGGCGGAAGAGGTGCCGGAGGGGCTGTTGAGGCGCTGGCATCAGGCGAGAATGCGATAAGTGTTCGAATTTAATCGGCAGTTGGCACGCAAACGATCTGAACAATCACAAAAAAGTTCAGTGATATCAGCCAGATCGTGCGACACACCGGGCCAATTGGCCGATGGCCCCGCGCGAACCCCTCTACCGTGTGAGGCGTGAGCAGCAGCGGCCTCATCTACGCAGTCATCGTCGGGGCCTGGGCCGCCTACTTGGTGCCGATGTGGCTCCGCAGGCAGGACGAGCTGAACGAAGCCCGTCCGACGGAACGCTTCAGCACCGCCATCCGGCTGCTTTCCGGACGGGCGGGCATGGAGCGCCGGTACGCCAAGGAGCTCAAGGAGCGGGACCGTACGGCGGAGGACCCGACGCCCGACGTCGACCCGGACGCGGCGACCGAGCATCTCAGCTCGGTCGACGTCCGGGCCTTCTCCGCGCCCGCGGCCAGGACCGAGGCGCGCATGGAGCTCCCCGAGCCGGCCCCGGAGCCCGCTCCGGAACCGGCCCCCGCGCCGGCCGCGGGCCGCGCCGCCACCGGCGCCGCCGAGCGGGCCCGCCGGGGCAAGGTCCTCGCCCGGCGCCGGCGCACCACCACGCTCCTCTTCGCCGCCTTCACCCTCGGCGCGGTCGTCGCGGCCGTCGGCGGCGTCACCTTCCTGTGGGCGCCCGCGGTCCCCGCGCTGCTCCTGAGCGCGTACATCGTCCATCTGCGGGTCCAGGAGCGGCGGCGCTTCGTCTACGTGATGGACCGGCGGCGCGCCGAGGCCGCGGCCGCCCGGCTGCGCGAGAGCCGCCGTCCGGCCCCGACCCCGGAGCCCGTCCCCGACCCGGCGCCCTCCCCGCAGGAGGCCGACCGCCGCGCCCTCGTCGAGCAGACCGACCACGCCGAGTGGGTCGACCAGCAGCGCGAGCGCGGCCCGGCCCGCGGCGACAGCTGGGACCCGGTCCCGGTGCCGCTCCCCACCTACGTCACCGCCCCGGTGGCCCCTCGCGCCACCAGCGGCATCGACATCACCGACCCCGAGACGTGGAGCGCCGCCCGCTCCTCCACGGCGGCCGACCCCGCCCCGGTCTCGCCGGCGCCCCGCCGGCGCACCTCCGCGCCGCGCCGCCCCCGCGACCACGGCCGCACGCCCCTCTTCGACCAGTACGCCGACGAGGACGACCGCCCCCGGGCGGCCAACGAGTGACCCCGTCCGGGGGCCCGTGGCGGCCCCCGGCTGACCTGCGCGGGAACGGATTTTTGCCTGGGCCGGTCGGGATGCTAATGTTTCACACGTCGCAAGGGCCTGTGGCGCAGTCTGGTAGCGCACCTCGTTCGCATCGAGGGGGTCTGGGGTTCAAATCCCCACAGGTCCACAGACAGACGGGAATCCCGTCCGATCGAAAGATCGGGCGGGATTTCCGCTTTTCCGGGGGAGGTTGCGCCGGAAAGCCCGCACGCGGACGCGTACGGGCCGTCGGGGGCGCGGCTCAGTGCAGGGGCTTCGCGTAGCAGCGGCTGTTGGGGTATTCGCGGTAGTGGCCGAACTTGGGGCAGGCCGTGTATCCGCTGGAGAGGTAGAGCGCGATGGCCTCGGGCTGGGCGGTGCCGGTCTCCAGGACCATGCGGGTGCGGCCGGCGGCGCGGGCGTCGTCCTCCAGGGCGGCGAGGATGCGGCGGGCGAGGCCGATGCCGCGGGCCTCGGGGACGACGTACATCCGCTTGAGTTCGGCGTCGCCGTCGGAGTACCCCTCGGGGTTGGTGTCCTGGGTGCGCCAGCCGCCGGTGGCGACGGGGGTGCCGTCCTCGTCGTAGGCGACGAGGTAGAGGCCGTGGGGCGGGCGGAACATCCCGGCGTGCAGCGGTGTGACGTCGCCCTCGTCGCCGTAGCGGACGGCGTACTCCGCCTGCACGGCGTCCTCGAGTTTGACGGCGTCCGGGTGGTCATAGGGCACGGGCTGGATGTTCATGCGAAGCATCGTACATGTATGCAGATGGCAGGTGTCGGTATTCTCCCGGGATGCTCACTGTCACGACCGCGAATGTCAATGGCCTCCGTGCCGCCGCCAAGAAGGGCTTCGTCGAGTGGCTGGCCGGCACCTCGGCCGACGCCCTCTGCCTCCAGGAGGTGCGCGCCGAGGAGGCGCAGCTGCCCGCCGGGGTGCGGGCCCCCGAGGGATGGTTCGCCGTCCACGCGCCGGCCGCCGCCAAGGGGCGCGCCGGGGTCTCCCTCTACACGCGGCGCGAGCCGGACCGGGTGCGGATCGGCTTCGGGTCGGCCGAGTTCGACGGCAGCGGCCGGTACGTCGAGGCGGACCTGCCCGGCGTGACCGTGGCCAGCCTCTACCTGCCCTCCGGCGAGGTCGGCACCGAGCGCCAGGACGAGAAGTACCGGTTCATGGGCGAGTTCCTGCCCTACCTCAAGGAGCTCAGGGCGCGCTCCGCCGCCGACGGCCGCGAGGTCGTCGTCTGCGGCGACTGGAACATCGCCCACCGCGAGGCCGACCTCAAGAACTGGAAGTCCAATAAGAAGAACGCCGGCTTCCTGCCCGAGGAGCGGGAGTGGCTCGGCCGGGTCCTGGAGGAGGGCGAGGGCGGATACGTCGACGTCGTCCGCGCCCTGCACCCCGAGCAGGAGGGGCCCTACTCCTGGTGGTCCTACCGGGGCCGCGCCTTCGACAACGACAGCGGCTGGCGCATCGACTACCAGATCGCCACGCCCGGACTCGCCGCCAAGGCCGTGAAGGCCTACGTCGAGCGCGCGGCGACCCACGCCGAACGCTGGAGCGACCACGCGCCCGTGACCGCGGTCTACGACCTCTGACCCCCTCCCCGCGCGACGCGGTGGCCGCGGGCGGTCAGGGCAGGTCGCGCAGGTGGCGGTCGAGGGCCATCGAGAGCTCCGCCTCGACCACGCTCTTGGCGAGGGGGCGCAGCCGCCGCACGTCCTCCTCGCCCGCGTGCGTCCGGAGCAGTTCGGTGAAGAGCCGGGCGAGCGCGTCGGCGTGCTCGCGGACGCGGGCGCCGGCCTTGAGGACCTCGGCGAGGGGTACGCCCTCCCGGACGAGGGCGGCGGAGACGTCCAGGAGGCGGCGGCTGATGTGGACGATCTCCTCGCCGTCGGTGACGAGGTAGCCGAGGTCGAGTGCGGCGGCGAGGTTCTCGGGGGTGACCTCGCCGGCGAAGTGGTCGGCGAGCTCCTCGGGCGTGAGGCGGACCGGTTCCTCCTCGCTGGGCGCGCCGAGGGCGAGGACCTCGCGGACGTTGCGGCCGCTCTCGAACGCGGTGGTGAGGTCGGCGATGCCGTTGAGGGTGTGGCCGCGCTCCAGGAGGGCGGCGATGGTCCGCAGCCGGGCCAGGTGCTGTTCGTCGTACCAGGCGATCCGGCCCTCGCGGCGGGGCGGCGGGATCAGGCCGCGTTCGCGGTAGAAACGCAGGGTGCGCACGGTGATGCCGGCGGCGCTCGCCAGTTCCGCCATGCGGTATTCGCGTGCGCCGGTCTGCGCGCTGTCGGGTCCCGATCCTTCTGCCACGTCGGCCAGCCTATGTTGTACCGCCGGTAACTTTCCCTCGCCGTACCCCTACCGCTCGGTAGGGAGCTGCTCTACAGTCCCGACTGTGCCAGTGAATGCTGGCGTAATCAGCCGGCGCGCGGGAGGCGGCATGGCGAAGCACGAGCACGTACGGGTGGCGGTGATCGGATCGGGGTTCGGCGGCCTGGGCGCCGCCGTCCGGCTGCGCCGCGAGGGCATCACCGACTTCGTGGTCCTGGAGCGGGCCGACTCCGTGGGCGGCACCTGGCGGGACAACAGCTACCCCGGCTGCGCCTGCGACGTCCCGTCCCACCTCTACTCCTTCTCCTTCGCGCCCAACCCCGACTGGCCCCGCACCTTCTCCGGCCAGCGGCACATCCGCGCGTACCTGGAGCACGTCACCGACACCTTCGGCATCCGCCCCCACCTGCGCCTGAACCACGAGGTGCGGCGGATGGAGTGGGACGCCGAGGCGCTGCGCTGGGAGATCGAGACCAGCGGCGGCGGCTTCAGCGCCGACGTGGTCGTCTCCGCGACCGGCCCGCTGTCCGACCCCAAGGTCCCCGACGTCCCGGGGCTCGCCGACTTCCCCGGCAAGGTCTTCCACTCCGCCCGCTGGGACCACGACTACGACCTCACGGGCAAGCGCGTCGCCATGATCGGCACCGGCGCCTCCGCCATCCAGATCGTGCCCGCGATCCAGCCGCAGGTCGGCCGGCTCACCCTCTTCCAGCGCACGCCCCCCTGGGTCATGCGCCGCATGGACCGGGCCATCACCGGACCGGAGCGCTGGCTCCACCGCGCGCTCCCCGTCACCGGCACCCTCCGCCGCGGCCTGCTCTGGGGCATCCGCGAACTCCAGGTCGGCGCCTTCACCAAGCACCCGGGCGAGCTCGGGATCGTCGAGAAGCTCGCCAGGGCCAACATCGCCAAGGCCGTCAAGGACCCGGTGCTGCGGGCCAAGCTGACCCCCTCGTACCGCATCGGCTGCAAGCGGATCCTGCTCTCCAACACGTACTACCCGGCGGTCGCCCAGCCCAACGTCGACGTCGTCGCCGCCGGACTGCGCGAGGTCCGCGGCTCCACCCTCGTCGGCGCGGACGGCACCGAGACCGAGGTCGACGCGATCGTCTTCGGCACCGGCTTCCACGTCACCGACATGCCGATCGCCGAGCGGGTCGTCGGCGCCGAAGGCAAGACCCTCGCCGAGAGCTGGAAGGGCGGCATGGAGGCGCTGCGCGGCGCCACCGCCGTCGGCTTCCCCAACTTCATGACGGTCATCGGCCCCAACACGGGCCTCGGGAACTCCTCGATGATCCTCATGATCGAGTCCCAGCTGAACTACATGGCCGACTATTTGCGCCAGCTCGACGTGCTCGGCGGCCGCGCCGCCCTCGCCGCCCGGCCCTCCGCCGTGGGCGCCTGGAACCGCAAGGTGCAGACCCGGATGGAGCGCACGGTCTGGAAGTCCGGCGGCTGCGAGAGCTGGTACCTCGACGCCAACGGCCGCAACACCACCCTGTGGCCGGGCACCACCGGCGAGTTCCGCCGCGAGACCCGGCAGGTCGACCTCTCCGAGTACGAGGTGATCCGCGCCCCCCGCACGGCGCCCGCCGCCGAGGCCCGCCGCGACCGCACGAAGGAGACCTCCCGGTGAGCCGCCACCTGACCCCGCTGCCCGGGGCCCGCGCCCTCACCGCCGTCTCCGCCGACGGCGCCCGGATCCACGTCGAGGTCCACGGCCCCGAGGGCGCGCCCGCCGTCGTCCTCGCCCACGGCTGGACCTGCTCGATCGGCTTCTGGGCCGAGCAGATCCGGGCCCTCGCCGCCGACCACCGGGTCATCGCCTACGACCAGCGCGGCCACGGCCGCTCCCCGGCACCCGAGGCGACCGGCGGCGCGGGCTACTCCACGACGGCGCTCGCCGACGACCTGGAGGCGGTGCTGGCCGCCACCCTCGGCCCCGGCGAACGGGCCGTCCTCGTGGGCCACTCCATGGGCGGCATGACGATCATGGCCGCGGCCGGACGCCCCGGCCTGCGGCAGCACGCCGCCGCGGTCCTGCTCTGCTCCACCGGCGCCTCGCGCCTGACCGACGAGGCCACCGTCGTACCGCTGGCGCCGGGCCGGCTGCGCAGCCGGCTGACCGCCGCCGTCCTCGGCGCGAAGGCGCCGCTGGGCCCGGTCAACGCCGTGTCGAAGAAGGTCCTCCGGTACGCGACGATGGGACCGGGCTCGGCTCCGGACCGCGTCGAGACCTGCGCCCGGATCGTGCACGCCTGCCCGCGCGGCGCCCGCTACGGCTGGTCGCAGGTGCTGGCCGGACTCGACCTGGAGGCGGGGCTGCGGGAGCTGCGGGTGCCGACGGCCGTGCTGGTCGGCACCGCCGACCGGCTCACGCCGCCCGTCCACTCCGAGGTGCTGGCGGACGCGCTGCCGCACTGCACCGGAGTCGTCCGGCTGGCCGGCATGGGCCACATGACCCCGGTGGAGGCCCCCGAGGCCGTCACCGGACAGATCCGCGAACTGACCCTCACGTACCTGGGCGTGAAGTCCGGTGAGCGGGAGAAGGAGAGGGAACAGGCATGAGCAGGGTGAGCCTGGAAGGACAGGTGGCGGTCGTCACCGGAGGAGCCCGCGGCGTCGGTGAACTCCTCGCCCGCAAGCTCTCCGCGCGCGGGGCGAAGATCGCGCTCGTCGGTCTGGAGCCGGAGCTGCTGAAGGAGGTCGCCGGGCGGCTGCACACCGAGGCCGACTGGTGGCACGCCGACGTCACCGACCACGAGGCGATGGCGAAGGTCGCCGCCGAGGTCAAGGAGCGGTTCGGGAAGGTCGACATCGTCGTCGCCAACGCCGGTGTCGCGGCGGGCGGTCCGTTCGTCGACTCCGACCCGGTGGCCTGGCGGCGGGTCATCGAGGTCAACCTGATCGGCGGCGCCGTGACGGGCCGGGCGTTCCTGCCCGTCCTCATGGAGTCCCGGGGGTACTTCCTCCAGATCGCCTCGCTGGCCGCGATCACCCCGGCCCCGATGATGACGGCGTACTGCGCCTCCAAGTCGGGCGTCGAGGCCTTCGCGCACAGCCTGCGCGCCGAGGTCGCCTACAAGGGCGTGAAGGTCGGCGTCGGCTACCTCTCCTGGACCGACACCGACATGGTGCGGGGCGCGGACCAGGACGACGTGATGAAGGAGCTGCGGCAGCGGCTGCCGTGGCCGTCCAACCGCACCTATCCGCTCGGCCCGGCCGTCGACCGGATCGTGGCGGGCATCGAGCGGCGCTCGGCCCACGTGTACGCGCAGTGGTGGCTCCGCGGGATGCAGTCGGTCCGCGGCTACCTGCCCGGCATGATCGCGACCGTCGGGCAGCGGGAGATGCGGCGCTTCGAGCCGCGGCTCGCCACCGTCTCCAAGGGGCTCGTCGGCGCGGGCGGAGCGGCCGACGAACAGGAGCGCACCGAGCGGGCCTGACGCCCGCCGGGGCGCCCCGGCCGCGGCCCCTACGGACCGTGACTGATCGAAATGCGTGGAATGTCCGCCCGTGCAAGGCTGGTCGAGGCCCAGGGGGCCCCGCCCCCTCCCCTTCACAGCCTTCTAGGAGTGACTTTCCATGGGCATGCAGGACCAGTTCAAGGACAAGGCGGAGCAGCTCAAGCAGCAGGCCAAGCAGGCCGCGGGCAAGGCGAGGGACGAGGCGTCCGAACGCGCTTCCCAGGGCCGTGGCCGCTCCGAGGCGGAGACCGACCGGGCCCGCCAGGAGGCCCAGGACCGCGTGGACCGCGGCCGCGACGCCTGACGGCCGCCAGGCCGGTCCTCGACGGAGGCGCACCCGGGGCACCGGGTGCGCCTTCGCGCGTGCCGCCCCGCTCGGGGCCCGCTCGCGTCCCGGTCGCGCGGCGCGTCATGGCGCGTAACTCCCGCGCGTCGCGGCCCGGATCTTCGTACCGTGAGCGCCATGGCCGTACTTGAGCGACTCCGACCCGACCACGCTCCCGCCCTGCTCGCGTTCGAGCGGGAGAACCGGGGGTACTTCGCCGCGTCCGTCCCCGACCGGGGGGACGCGTACTTCGCCGACTTCGAGGGCCGGCACCGGGCCCTGCTCGACGAACAGGAGGCCGGCACGATCCACTTCCACGTGCTCGTGGGGGACGACGGGGAGGTCCTCGGCCGGTTCAACCTGGTGGACGTGGACGCCGAGGGCGGCGCCGAACTCGGCTACCGGGTGGCCGAGAAGGCGGCCGGCCGCGGCGTCGCCACGGCCGGGGTGCGGGAGGTGTGCCGACTGGCCCGCGAGGAGTACGGACTGAGCCGGCTGACCGCCGTCACGACCCTCGACAACACCGGGTCGAGGGCCGTGCTCGGGCGGGTCGGCTTCGGCGCCGTCGGCAGCGTCACCCTCGGCGGGCGCGCCGGCGCCTCCTACGAACTGGACCTCGCGGCCGCCGCCTGAGCGGTCAGGCCGGGCGGGGAGGCAGCTTCGGACGGGACCGGTCGGGCAGCCCTTCGTAGCCCGGGGGGCTCGCGGCGGGGGTCGCGACGAGCAGGGAGAGGGCCAGGTCGACGGCGTCGTCGAGCTGCGCGTGGCGCCCCTCGGCCCAGTCGAGGGGGGTGCGCAGGACCGCGAGGTCCGGTTCGACGCCGTGGTTCTCCAGGGACCAGCCGTACTCGGGGAACCAGGCGGCGTTCATCGGCACCGTGATCTGCGTGCCGTCGCCGAGCCGGTGGCGGCCGGTCATGCCCACCACCCCGCCCCAGGTGCGCTGTCCGACGACGGGACCGAGGCCGAGCAGCTTGAACGCGGCGGTGATCATGTCGCCGTCGGAGGACGTCGCCTCGTCGGCGAGGGCGACGACGGGGCCGCGCGGGGCGTTGGAGGCGTAACTGACGGGCTGGGCGTTGCGGGTGAGGTCCCAGCCGAGGATCCTGCGGGTCAGCTTCTCGATGACGAGTTCGCTGATGTTGCCGCCGGCGTTGCCGCGCACGTCGACGATGAGCGCGGGCCGGGAGACCTCCATCCGCAGGTCGCGGTTGAACTGGGCCCAGCCGGAGCCGCCCATGTCGGGGATGTGGAGGTAGCCGCAGCGGCCGCCGCTGAGCTCCCGGACCACCGCCCGGCGTTTGGCGACCCAGTCCTGGTAGCGCAGCGGGCGCTCGTCGACGAGCGGGACGACGGCGACGCGGCGGGCCCGGCCCCCGCCCTCGGCGGGGGTGAAGGTGAGCTCCACCGTGGTGCCGCCGGTGCCGGAGAGCAGCGGGTAGGGGCCGGCCACCGGGTCCACCGGCCGGCCGTCGACATGGGTGAGGACGGCGCCCTCGCGGATGCCGGTGCCGGCGAGCGGGGAACGGGCCTTGGAGTCGGAGGACTCGCCGGGCAGGATCCGCTTCACCGTCCAGCCCGCCTCCCGGGGCACGAGGTTGGCGCCGAGGAGACCCATCGGCCGCTGGTAGTGCGGCGGGCCCTCGTTGCGGCGGGCGGGGGTGACGTAGGCGTGGGAGGTGCCCAGTTCGCCGAGGACCTCGCGGAGCAGGTCGGCGAACTCGTCGGGGGAGGAGACCCGTTCGACCAGCGGCCGGTACTGGTCGAGGACGGCCGTCCAGTCGACGCCGCCCATGTCGGGCTCCCAGAAGTAGGCGCGGACGATCCGGCCGGCCTCGTCGAAGGCCTGCCGCCACTCCGCGCCGGGGACGATCTCGTGCAGGATGCGCCGCAGGTCCAGGTAGACGGTGGAGTCGCCGTCCCCGGACTCGGTGGCCGGCACGGCCCGCAGCTCACCCTCGTCGGCGACGACCAGCCGGGTGCCGTCGCCGCTGACCGCGAACCAGTCCAGGTCCTTGGCGAGTTCGGACTTGCGGGCCTTGGTGATGGTGAAGTGCTCCAGGGTCGGGCGGCCCGAGGTGTCGGCCGGGTTGGCGAAGGTCTCGCCGAGCGCGCCGGAGATGGGCCAGCGCAGCCAGACCAGACCGCCGCCGCTGACCGGGTGCAGCGCCGAGTACTTGGAGGCGGAGACCGGGAAGGGGGTGACCCGGTCGGGCAGGCCCTCGATCTCGACGGTGACCGTCCCGTCGCCGCTGTCCGTCTCGTCGTCGGCGGGGTCGAGGCCGCCGGCCGCCGGCCGCCCGTCGGGGAGCAGCGCGAAGGGGGAGGGCGTGGCGGAGGAGAGCGGGACGAGGTACGGGCGGCAGCCGAGCGGGAACGACAGGTCGCCGGTGTGCACGTCGTACACCGGGTCGAAGCCGCGCCAGGACAGGAACGCCAGATAGCGGCCGTCGCGGGTGAAGACCGGGTTCTCGTCCTCGAAGCGCCCGTTGGTGACGTCCACGACGGTCCGGGGCCCGGGTCCGGAGATGCGGGCCATCTTGATCGAGCGCAGGGAGCGGCCGATGCCGGGGTGGGACCAGGTGAGCCAGGCGCCGTCGGGGGAGAAGGCGAGGTCGCGGACGGGGCCGTTGAGGGACCGGATCAGCTCGGTGACCCGGCCGGGGCCGTCGCCCGGGGCGTCGGTCGCGGCCGTGGTCCCGGTGGTCCCCGCCTCCTCGTCCTCGCCGGCGCCCTCCGCCCCCTCGTCCCCGCCGCCGTCCTCGCCGGCGTCGAGCAGGAGGAGCCGTCCGTCGTGGGAGGCGACGGCGAGCCGCTCGCCGTCGGGGTCGGAGATCAGCTCCTCGACCCTGCCGAGGCCGCCCGAGGCGAGCCGGCGCGGCGGCCGGTCGCCGCTGGCGCGCGGCAGATAGGCGACCTCGACGGCGTCCTCGCCCTCGGCGTCGGTGACGTACGCGACCTGGCCGCCGCTGCCCAGCATCTCGGGGAGCCGGACGCGGACGCCCGGCTCGTCGATGATCGTGCGGGCGGGGCCGTCGCGGTGCGTCAGCCAGTACAGGCTGCCGCGCACGGAGACGGCGCTGGCGCGGCCGGTCTCGTCGACGGAGAGCGCGTCGATGTGGTGGGCGGCCGGCACCTGGTAGGCGCGCCGGCCGACGCGCTGGCCGCCGAGCCTGACCTCCAGGCGCCGCGGCCGGGAGTCGGGGGTGAGGGCGTCGACGATCCACAGTTCGCCCGCGCACTGGTAGACGACCCGGTGGCCGTCGCTGGAGGCGTGGCGGGCGTAGAAGGCGTCGTGGTCGGTGTGGCGGCGCAGGTCGGTGCCGTCGGGCAGGCAGGAGTAGAGGTTGCCGACGCCCTCGTGGTCGGAGAGGAAGGCGACCCGGCCGTCGACGGCCATGGGGCAGTCGAGGTGGCCGCCGAGGTCGGGCAGCAGCCGTTCGCCGTGCAGCCAGAGCCGTCCGGTGGCGCCGCCGCGGTACCGCTTCCAGGCGGCCGGTTCGTGCGGCGGTTTCCCGGTGAGCAGGAGGGTGCGGCGGTCGGTGCCCGGCTGCGCGCCGGGAGGGCCGAGGGCGGGGTCGTCGATGACGGTGATGTCGGAGACCGGTCCCCAGGGCATCCGGCCGCCGGGGGAGCCGTCGGTGGGGACGGTGTAGGCCCACGAGTAGTACGAGAACGGCTGCCCGTGCGACGAGACGGCGAGGATGTCGGACCGGCCGTCCCGGTCGGGGGGCGTCCAGCCGCAGACCCGGGTGTCGGTGGAGCCCCAGTGGGTCAGCCGGCGGGCGGGGCCGCCGTCGACGGGCACGAGGTGGATCTCGGGGTCGAGGCTGCGCCAGTTCGTGTACGCGATCCGGCGTCCGTCCGGCGAGAAGCGCGGGTGGCCGACCCGCGTCCGGTCGACGGTCAGGCGCCAGGCCCGGCCGGGGCGTCGGCCCTCGGCGACGAGCGGGGCGATCCAGAGGTCGTCCTCGGCGGCGAAGCACAGCAGATCGTCGTGGAGGTGCGGAAAACGGAGATACGCGACGTCGTCACTCACCTCCTCATGCTTTCCGCGGGGAGGGGGTCAGGCAACTCGTACGTTCTTGCGGGCGTCCTGTCCCGTGACGGGCGATGTGGCCCAGGACACGTACGAAACGGTTTCGTTTCGCTGGGGGCGGGGGTATCTTCGTACTGTACGAAACCGTTTCGTTCGGATCGGAGGCCGGAACATGGCACGCAGCAGGCTCACTCCCGAGCGGGAGTCCGAGCTGTACGCGGCCGTGCTCGACCTCCTCCGCGAGGTCGGCTACGACGCCCTCACCATGGACGCCGTCGCCACCCGCACCCACTCCAGCAAGGCCACCCTCTACCGCCAGTGGGGGAGCAAGCCCGAACTGGTGGCCCGCGCGCTCCGCGCCAACAAGCCCGCCGACCTCGCCGAGATCGACACGGGCTCGCTGCGCGGCGACTTCCAGGAGATGCTCGCGCGGACCGACGACTGTCAGATGGAGAAGGACTCCGCGCTGATGCGGGGCCTGGCCCATGCCGTCCACACCAACCCCGAACTGCACCGGGCGCTGCGCGAGCTGCTCATCGAACCCGAGCTCAACGGCTTCGACGAAGTGCTGCGCCGAGCGGTCCGCAGGGGAGAGGTCGACGCCGACAACCCGGCGCTCAAGCTCATCCCCCACATGCTGATCGGTGCGTTCATCGCCCGGCCCCTGATCGACGACCTGCCGGTCGACCACGCGTTCCTCAGTGCCTACGTCGACGCCGTCGTGCTCCCCTCACTCGGCGTCTGATCCGCCTTCCCCGGGCCGATCCGCACCACCCGCACCACCCGACTGCGCACCACCTGACTTCGCACCGCTCACGACGTCGGGCCGGCTCCCCATGCCCTGTTCCCTCCTCACTGGGAGTACGCCCCCGTGGCCACGTTCCTGTACAAGCTGGGCCGTTCCGCCTTCCGGCGCCGACGGCTCGTCGCCCTCCTCTGGGTGGCCCTCCTGGCGATCGCCGGGATCGGCGCGGCCACCGCGCCCGTCGCCACCTCCAGCTCCTTCTCCATCCCCGGCACCGAGGCCCAGCGCGCCTTCGACCTCCTCGAGGAGCGCTTCCCGGGCGCCGGCGCCGACGGCGCCACCGCCCGGGTCGTCTTCAAGGCGCCGGACGGCGAGAAGGTCACCGACCCGGCCCACAAGGCCGTCGTCGAGGAGACCGTCGCCGCGCTGAAGTCCGGCTCGGACCAGATCGTCTCGGTCGCCGACCCGTTCACCACCCAGGCCGTCTCGCAGAACGGCTCCACCGCCTACGTCTCCGTCGCGTACAAGGTCAACGCCATGGAGCTGACCGACGCGACCCGTGAGGCGCTGACCCAGGCCGGGGAGAACGCCCAGGGCAAGGGGCTGACCGTCGAGGTCGGCGGTGACGCCCTGCAGACCATGCCGGAGACCGGCGCGGGCGAGATCGTCGGCGTGGTCATCGCCGGCATCGTCCTGGTCATCACCTTCGGCTCGCTGGTCGCCGCCGGACTGCCGCTGCTCACCGCGATCGTCGGCGTCGGCATCGGCGTCTCCTCGATCACGGCGCTCGCCAGCGTCCTGGACCTCGGCAGCACCACCTCGACCCTCGCGATGATGATCGGCCTCGCGGTCGGCATCGACTACGCCCTGTTCATCGTCTCCCGCTACCGCGCGGAGCTCGCCGACGGCCGGGAGAAGGAGGAGGCCGCGGGCCGCGCGGTCGGCACCGCCGGCTCCGCCGTCGTCTTCGCCGGCCTCACCGTCGTCATCGCCCTCGTCGGCCTGGCCGTCGTCAACATCCCGATGCTGACGAAGATGGGCTTCGCCGCCGCCGGCACGGTCGTGATCGCCGTCCTCATCGCGCTCACCCTGATCCCCGCGCTGCTCGGCTTCGCCGGCGACAAGGTCGTCGGACGCAAGCAGCGCAAGGGCGTCGAGAAGGACGGCTCCAAGCCGAACGGCGGCACCCGCTGGGCCCGCTTCGTCATCCGCCGCCCCGTCATGGTGCTGCTGGTCGGCGTCCTCGGCCTCGGTGCGATCGCACTGCCCGCCGCCTCCCTGGAGATGGGCCTCCCGGACGACGGCGCCAAGCCGACCTCCACCACCGAGCGCCGCGCCTACGACACGCTGTCCGACGGCTTCGGCCCCGGCTTCAACGGTCCGCTGCTCGTCGTCGTGGACGGCGACAAGGCGACCGCCGACAAGACGGTCTCCACCATCAAGGGCCTGGAGGGCTGGGCCGCGGTCACCCCGCCGACCCCGAACAAGGCCGGCGACGCGGCGATGATCACGGTCGTCCCGAAGGACCGTCCGTCGTCCGTCGAGACCGAGGGCCTCGTCCACGACATCCGTGAGGCCACCGGCGACGACGTCCTCGTCACCGGCGCCACCGCGATGAACATCGACTTCTCGCAGAAGATGAACGACGCCCTGGTGCCGTACCTGGCCCTCGTCGTCGGCCTCGCCTTCGTCCTGCTGACCCTGGTCTTCCGCTCGGTCCTCGTCCCGCTGAAGGCGGCCCTCGGCTTCCTGCTCTCGGTGGTCGCGGCCCTCGGCGCGGTCGTCGCGGTCTTCCAGTGGGGCTGGCTCGGCAGCCTGTTCGGGGTGGAGCAGACCGGCCCGATCATGTCGATGATGCCGATCTTCATGGTGGGCGTGGTCTTCGGTCTCGCGATGGACTACGAGGTCTTCCTCGTCACCCGCATGCGGGAGGCGTACGTCCACGGCGAGCGGCCCGGCGAGGCGATCGTGACCGGCTTCCGGCACAGCGCCCGGGTGGTCGTCGCCGCCGCGGTGATCATGATCGCGGTCTTCTCCGGCTTCATCGGCATGACCGACCAGATGATCAAGATGATCGGCTTCGGCCTGGCCGTCGCGGTCCTCTTCGACGCCTTCGTGGTCCGCATGGCGATCGTCCCGGCCGTCCTGGCGCTCCTCGGCCACAAGGCCTGGTGGCTGCCGAAGTGGCTGGACCGCGTCCTGCCCAACGTGGACGTCGAGGGCGAGGGCCTCGCCCGCGCCGACGAGGGTGCGGGCCCGGGGCCGGGCGGCAAGCCGGACCTCGTGAAGGTCTGACCCTCCGCTCCCGCGGTCCGGTCCTCCGGGCCGCGGGACCGGCCCCGTACGCCGTCAGCCCGTCGTCACCGACGTGCCGGCGGCGTACGTGTGCCGCAGGAAGCGGAGCAGGGCCGTGGTGTCGAACTGGACGACGGTGACCCCGTCGTCGGTGTGGAGCTCCACCACCGTCTGGACCCGGCCGCACGGCCAGACCCCTATGTCGCCGCGGCGGGCGGGGGCGCGCAGGCCGGTCTCCAGGAGGGTGCGGGGGAGGGACCACTCGACGGCTCCGGGGAAGCAGAAGCGGACCGTCTCCGGGGCGGATTCGGGGTCGTAGCGGAGGGACACCGGCACCGGGCGGGAGAGGGGGGCGTCGCTGATGATCCGTCCCTTGGCGTAGTCGTCGACTTCGCGGTCGTGCGCGGTGGCCATCGGGGGCTCCTCACGGTTTGTCCTCTTATCGACCAATGTCCCACTCCTTCCCGGCCGATGCGCGTCGCATACCCGTGCGGCCGAGAGTGTGCGCGGGGTCACGTGCCCCCGTACGCCGCCGTTCTGTGACCGATGCGCTCTTGCAAGCCGTTCGCAGGAGCGCTCTATCATTCGGGACGTGCATGTACCCGACGGATTCATCAACGCCCCCGTATCGGCCGCGGCCGGCCTCGTCGCCGCCGGCGCCGTCGCCGTCAGCCTGCGCGGCGCCCGCCGCGAACTCGCGGGCACCGACGGCCTCGGGGGAGAGCGCACGGCGCCGCTCGCCGGCCTCGTCGCCGCCTTCGTCTTCGCCGTCCAGATGCTGAACTTCCCGGTCGCGGCCGGGACCAGCGGACACCTGCTCGGCGGCGCCCTCGCCGCGATCCTCGTCGGCCCCTGGACCGGCGTCCTCTGCATAGCCGTCGTCCTGCTGATGCAGGGCATCCTCTTCGCCGACGGCGGCCTCACCGCCCTCGGCGTCAACATCACCGTCATGGGCGTCGTCACCGTCGTCGTCGCCTACGCGCTCTTCCGCGGCCTCGTCCTCGTCCTGCCGCGCACCCGCCGCTCGGTGACCGTGGCCTCCTTCGTCGCCGCGCTCGTCTCCGTACCGGCCGCGGCCGCCGCCTTCACCCTGATCTACGCCATCGGCGGCACCACCGACGTCCCCGTCACCAAGGTCCTCACGGCCATGGTCGGCGTCCACCTCCTCATCGGCGTCGGCGAGGCCGTCATCACCATGCTGACCGTCGGCGCCGTCCTCGCGGTCCGCCCCGACCTCGTCTTCGGCGCCCGCGGCCTCACCGCCCCGCTCAAGCTCCGCGTCGCCGGCGAGCTCGTCGACGCCGCCCCGGCGGCCCCGGCCGCCGCACCGGCCCGCTCCCCGCGCACGCTGTGGATCGGCGGTGTCGTCACCGCCCTCGTCCTCGCCGGCTTCGTCTCCTTCTACGCCTCCGCCAGCCCCGACGGCCTGGAGAAGGTCGCCGCCGACAAGGGCATCGACCGCAAGGTCGAGGACCACGCGGCCGCCGACTCCCCGCTCGCCGACTACGGCGTCAAGGGCATCGAGGCCCCCCGGCTCTCCGGCGGCCTGGCCGGCGTGATCGGCGTCGGCGCCACCCTCGCCGTCGGCACCGGCGCCTTCTGGGTCGTCCGCCGCCGCCGCACCGCCACCGAGACGACGGCCTGACGTGGGAGCGGGGCACGCCCACAAGCTCTACCGGCACGCGCACTCGCCGGTCCACGAGCTGCCCCCGCACACCAAGCTCGCCGCCGTCCTCGCCTTCGTCGTGGTCGTCGTCTCCACGCCCCGCGAGGCCGTCTGGGCCTTCGCCCTCTACGCCGCGCTCCTCGCGGCCGTGGCGGCGAAGGCCCGCGTGCCCGCCGGCTTCCTGCTGAGACGGCTGCTCATCGAGGTGCCGTTCGTCGCGTTCGCGCTGCTCATGCCGTTCGTGGTCCCCGGCGAGCAGACCACCGTCCTCGGGGTCCCGCTGAGCGTCCCCGGCCTCTGGGGCGCCTGGAACGTCCTGGCCAAGGGCACCCTCGGCGTCGCCGCCTCCGTGCTCCTCGCCGCCACCACCGAACTGCGCGACCTGCTCCTCGGGCTCCAGCGGCTCAGGCTCCCGCCCCTGCTCGTGCAGATCGCCTCGTTCATGATCCGGTACGGCGACGTCATCACCGACGAGATGCGCCGCATGTCCGTCGCCCGCCGCTCACGCGGCTTCGAGGCCCGGGGCGTCCGCCACTGGGGCGTCCTCGCCAAGTCCGCGGGCGCGCTCTTCATCCGCTCCTACGAACGCGGGGAACGCGTCCACCTCGCCATGGTCAGCCGCGGCTACACCGGCACCATGCCCGTCATCGACGAGGTGACCGCCGACCGCGCCCAGTGGGCGTACGCCGCGGCGCTCCCTCTCACCGCACTGCCGATCTGCCTCCTCGGATGGACCCTATGACCGCCCCCTCGCTCGACGTCCGCGGGCTCGCCTACGCCTACCCCGACGGCCACCAGGCCCTCTTCGGGGTCGACCTGACCGTCGGCCGCGGCGAGCGGGTCGCCCTCCTCGGCCCCAACGGCGCCGGCAAGACCACCCTCGTCCTCCACCTCAACGGCATCCTCACCGGAGGCGCGGGCGGCGTCACCGTCGCCGGACTGCCGGTCGGCAAGAAGCACCTCGCCGAGATCCGCCGCAAGGTCGGCATCGTCTTCCAGGACCCCGACGACCAGCTGTTCATGCCGACCGTCCGCGAGGACGTGGCCTTCGGGCCGGCGGCGGCCGGGCTGCGCGGCGCCGAACTGGAGGCCGTCGTCCGCAAGGCCCTCGAACGGGTCGGCATGGCCGAGTACGCCGACCGCCCCCCGCACCACCTCTCCTTCGGGCAGCGCCGCCGAGTCGCCGTCGCCACCGTCCTCGCCATGGAGCCGGAGATCCTCGTCCTCGACGAGCCGTCCTCCAACCTGGACCCGGCCTCCCGCCGCGAGCTCGCCGACATCCTGCGCTCCCTCGACGTCACCGTCCTCATGGTCACCCACGACCTGCCGTACGCCCTGGAGCTCTGCCCCCGCGCGGTGATCCTCAGCGAGGGCGTCATCGCGGCCGACGGCCGCACCGGCGACATCCTCGCCGACGAGGAGCTGATGGCCCGGCACCGCCTGGAACTGCCGTTCGGCTTCGTGCCCGGCTCCGTCGCCTGACCCCGGAATCGGCCCCTCACCCGCCGCGTTGCACCATGGGAGCCGGTCGTACGAGAGGGAGCGTGAGTCGGGTGGACGTCCAGGGCACGGTGGCGGCGGGCTGGGAGCCCGTCAGGGACGCCTTCCTGCGCAACTTCGCACAGCGCGGCGAGCGCGGCGCGGCCGTCGCCGTCCACCGGGACGGCGTCCCGGTCGTCGACCTGTGGGCGGGAGCCCGGTCCGCCGACGGCACGGAGGGCACCGACGACGAGCCGTGGACGGAGGACACCGCCCAGGTGGTCCGCTCCGCCACCAAGGGCGTCGCCGCCGTCGTCCCGCTCCTCCTCCACGAGCGCGGGCTGCTCGACCTCGACGCCCCCGTCGCCGTCCACTGGCCCGAGTTCAAGGCCGCCGGCAAGGAGCGCGTCACCGTACGGCAGCTGCTCGCCCACCAGGCCGGCGTCCCCGTCCTCGACCACCCCCTCACCCTCGCCGAGGCGACCGACCTCACCACGTCGACCCGCGCCATCGCCGCCCAGGCCCCCGTCTGGGAGCCCGGCACCGCCCACGGCTACCACGCCCACACCTTCAGCTGGCTGCTCTCCGGCCTCGTCCACCGGGTCACCGGCCGCACCATCGGCCGCTGGGTCGCCGAGGAGATCACCGACCCCCTCGGCCTCGACCTGTGGATCGGCCTCCCGGCGGAGCAGGCCCACCGCGTCGGCCGGCTCGGCCCCGTCGAGGAGACCGAACCGCCCGGCGGCGCCCTCCGGCTGCGCCCCAAGCGCGCGGTCTCCGAGGCGTACGAGAACCCGGACTCGCTCACCCGGCGCGCCTTCGGCGTCATCCACCCGCAGCCCGACGAGAACGACCCCGCCTACCGGGCCGCCGAACTCCCCGGCTCGGCCGGCGTCGCCACCGCCCGCGCGCTCTCCCGCTTCTACGCCGCCACCCTCGGCCCCGTCGACGGCGCCGGCCGGCTCCTCGCCCCGGAGACGCTGGCCCTCGCCCGTACCGAGCAGGCCGCGGGCCCGGACCGGGTCCTGCTCGTCGCCACCCGCTTCGGCCTCGGCCACATGCTGCACGGACCGGCCTCCCCGCTCCTCGGCCCGTCGTCCTTCGGCCACCCCGGCCGCGGCGGCTCCCTCGGCTTCGCCGACCCCGACTCCGGCATCTCCTTCGGCTACGTCACCAACGGCATGCGCAAGACCGTCACGGCCGACCCCCGGGCCCAGGCCCTCGTGCGGGCGGTCCGGGCGGCGGCGCTCTGACGCGTAGGGTCGACGGGCCGGAGCAGCACACCCGTCGCCCAGGGGAGCGAGACGCATGACCGCCGAGGACCTGACACCCGCCACCGAGTCCGCCCACGACCCGCACGCCACCTACGAGAAGCTGCTCGCCCTGCTCGACGAGCGCGGGGCCGCCTACCGGGTGATCGAGCACGCCCCCGAGGGAGCCACCGAGGCGGTCAGCGCCCTGCGCGGCCACACCCCCGGGCAGGCGGCCAAGTGCATCATCGCCATGGTGAAGATCGGCAAGAAGGAGAAGCGCTTCGCGCTCGTCGTCGTCCCCGGCGACCGGCGGATCGACCTCGCCGCCGTGAAGGCGCTCTACGGCGGCACGTACGTCTCCTTCGCCTCCCCGGAGATCGCCGAGGAGCTCGCCGGCTCCCCGAGCGGCACCATCCTGCCCTTCGCCTTCGACGAGCGCCTCGACCTGTTCGTCGACCCCGGGCTCCTCGTCCACGAGGAGTTCTACTTCAACGCGGCACGCCTCGACCGCTCGCTCGCGCTGTCCGCGAAGGACTACACCGCGATCGCGGAGCCGCGCGTCGAGCCGGTCTCGACCGACTGACGGCGCCCGCCGCCCGCCGGGTCAGGCGACGGCCGGGGTGAGCGCGAGCACCATCCCGAGCCCGACCAGCACCGTCCCGATCACCTTGTTGAGCACGGCCTGCCTCCGCAGCAGCCGGGTCCGCAGGCCCTCCCGGGAGAAGAGGACGGCGGCGGTCCCGAACCACACCAGGTGCGCGAAGGACATGAACAGGCCGTAGCCCACCTGCTGGGCGACGGGCGTGTCGGCGCTCACGACCTGCGTGTACGTGCTCAGGACGAAGAGCATCGTCTTGGGGTTGAGCGCGTTCGTCAGGAAGCCGGTGCGCAGGGCCCCCGCCCGCGACAGGCCGGCGTCGTCCGACAGGTCGACGTCGGCCCGCGCGGTCGCGACGAACGTCCGGTACCCGATGTACACCAGGTAGGCGGCGCCGACCAGCTTCATCACGGTGAACAGCGCCGGCGAGCGGCTCACCAGCAGCCCCACGCCCAGCATCGTGTACGCGACGTGCACCAGGACGCCGAGGGCGATGCCTACGGCCGCCAGCACCCCCGCCGCCCGGCCGTACAGATAGCTGTTGCGGACGGTCATCGCGAAGTCCGCGCCGGGACTGATCACCGCCAGCACCGTGATGACCGCCACGGCGATCAGCTGACCCATGTTCCCGTTCCCCCCCCGTTCACCCGCTCCCCGAGCCGGAGCGGACCCGTGACGCTAGTCGATCGACGGCCCGCCACGCGAGGGCGAGTTGACGGAGTAGGGGTCCGCACCGCCCTCTGGCGCTCCGGTCCCCCCGGGTGCTGGGATCACCCCATGGAACGGGAACGCACACGGCGGTTCGAGGGGTACGGAGCACTGGTCACGGGCGCGGCGCGCGGCATCGGCGCGGCCACCGCGCGACGCCTGGCGGCGGAGGGCGCCCGGGTCCTGGTGACGGACATCGACGAGGAGCGGGCCCGCAGGACGGCCGCGGAGCTGCCCGGGGCCGTCGCCCTGCGCTGCGACGTCGGCGACCGGGCGGCCGTGGAGGCGGCGGTCGCGCACGCCGTGGAGACCTTCGGCGGACTCGACGTCCTCGTCAACAACGCCTTCGCGCCCGTCGTGCCCGACCGTGACCGGTTCGAGGACGAACCCGACGACGGCTGGGCCGGCCAGCTCGACGTCACGCTCCTGGGCGCGGTCCGCTGTGCCCGGGCGGCCCTTCCGCACCTCGCCGCGGCCGGCGGGCGCGGCGCGATCGTCACCATCGGCTCCGTCAACGCCGAGGCCGACTTCGGCAACCACGCCTACAGCGCGGCCAAGGCCGGCCTCGCCTCCTTCACCCGCACCCTGGCCGGCGACGCCGCCCCGCGCGGGGTGCGCGTCAACCAGATCAACCCGGGCACGATCGCGACCGCGGGCTGGGCCGGCAAGGAGGCCGAACTCGCCGTCCTCGCCGACCGGGTCTACCCGCTCGGCCGCGTCGGCACGCCGGACGACGTGGCCGCCGCCGTCGCCTTCCTCGCCTCCCGCGACGCGTCGTGGATCACCGGCACGGTCCTGCGGGTGGACGGCGGGCTGATGGCGGTCAACACCCACTTCGCCGAGGTCCTGGGCGACTGACGGCGGGAGCGGAAGAAAATCCGGGCCCGGGCGCAACCCCGGGAGGTGCCGCACGTCTGGTGGGTTGAAGGCGCCCTTCACCGCACCACCCAGACCGTGTTCCCTCACCTCCTCGGGAGACCCCATGTCCCGCCACGCAGCCCTGCGGACCCTCCGCGCCCGCCCCCGGGTCCTCGGCGCCGTCACCGGTGCCGCCCTCCTCCTCGGCGGCGCCTTCGCCGTCCAGGCCGCCGCCGACTCCGGTCCGCGGCCGGTCCCGGCGGCGCCGCAGGCGGCGCCCGCCCCGGAGGCCGCGCCGGCCCCCCGGGCGGTCCCGGCCCCGCAGGCCGCGCCGAAGGCCGCCCCCGCGCCCCGGCCGGCCACCGCCCCGGCTGTCGTGGCCGCCCCGGCCCCGGCTCCCGCCCCGGCCGCCGCCACCCCCGCCCCGGCCCCCGCCGTCGTCCCGGCCCCGGCCCCCGCCCGCCCGGCCCCGGCCCCCGTCCCGGCCGAGGCCGCGCCCACGGCGCCCCGGCCGGTGCCGGCCCCGGTCGCGCCCCAGGTGATCCGGCCGGGCGCCGGCACCACGAAGTAGCAGCGGACAGGGGCGGGGGGGGGGGGGGGGGGGGGGAGAGGGGGGGGGGGGGGGGGGGGGGGGGGGCCCCCCCCCTCCCCCCCCCCCCCCCCCGTTCGGTCTACGCGTGTCCTGCGGCCCGGGGCCCTCGCACGGCGCCGGCCGGGCCGGTGGACGGGTGTCTACGGGAGGCGGGCGCGCAGGACGCGGAAGGCGGCGTAGGCGGCGAGTGCGGCGAGGGCGAGGACGATGCCGGTCTCGATGAGCTGGGTGGGCCAGAAGTGGGACGAGGGGTGGAAGTCCACGAACTGGCCGGTCACCCCGTGCCGGGCCTGGCACTGGGCCTCGACCTTGCCCCAGAGGCCGTCGACGGCGTCGACGCCGGGGGTGCGGGCGGCCTCGTCCCAGCAGACCGACGGGTCGAAGCGGGCGCCGGAGGCGGTGAGCAGGCCCGAGTCCATGACGAGGCCGTCGCCGGGCGTCCAGACGGTGGGGCCGGCCGGGCCGGTGGCCGTCTCCACGCCGAGGAACGACCAGCGGAAGGTGCCCATGACCAGCAGGACCACGCCCATGACGACGCCGGTGGCGGCCATGGCGACGAGCGTGCGGCGGACGAGCAGGCCGATCAGGGCGCCGACGGCGATCGCGGCGAGCAGGTAGGCGACGTGGACGACGCCGGTGGCCTCGTACGGGCCGCGGTCGGCCCAGCTGAGGCCGTAGCTGCCGGAGACCCGGTTCCAGCCGATGCGGTAGACGGCCACGAGGGCGAGGAGGGTGAGGAGGCCGGCGACGGTCGCGGAGACGAGTTTGGCGCGGAGCCAGGCCACCGGGCTCACCGACTGGGTGAGGGAGAGCCGGTAGGTCCCGGATTCGAACTCGCGGGCGACGAGCGGGCCGGCGACGAAGGCGCCGACGAGGAGCGGCAGCAGGAGCAGGTAGACGCCCCCGTACTCCATGGCCAGCCGCAGCGTTTCGTAGCCGCGGTTCTCGTCGGCGGGGAACCACTGTCCGTCCGCCATCCGGCGGTCGGGGGTCCGGGCGTCCCAGATCCGCAGTCCGCCGACGACCGCGAGGGAGAGGGCCACCGCCGCGGCCGCGAGCCAGAGGGTCCGCCGGTACTGGCGGACCGTCACCCAGTAGGGGCCCTTCAGGGCGAGGCCGCTCATGCCGGGGCTCCTTCGGGGGTGCGGAGGTGGGCGAGGAGGAGGTCCTCCAGAGAGGGCTGGGAGGTCTCCCAGGGGCCTTCGAGGGGACCTTCGCGGCGTACCAGCGCGGTGAGCTGACGGCCCGTCGTGCGGGACTCCACCACGGTGTGCGGGGCGAGGTCGGCGACCGGGCCCCGGAGCAGGGTGTGGGCGGCGAGCAGGTCGTCGACGGGTCCCTGGAGGCGCATCCTGCCGCCGTGGAGCAGGAGGAGGTGGTCGCAGGCGCCCTCCAGCTCGGTGAGGATGTGCGAGGACATGACGACGGTGGTGCCGCGTTCGGCGGCGTCGGCCATGAGCAGGCCCATCAGCTGGTGGCGGGCGAGCGGGTCGAGGTCGGCCATCGGCTCGTCGAGGAGGAGCAGTCCGGCCCGCTTGCCCAGGGCGAGCGCGAGGGCGACGCGGGTGCGCTGGCCGCCGGAGAGGTCGCGGACGAGGGTGTGCGGGGCGAGTTCGTCGGCGATCACCCGTCGGGCGGCGGCCTCGTCCCAGCGACCCGGGTTGAGTTCGCGGCCCGTGCGCAGGGTGTCGGCGACGGTGAGCCGGGGGTGGAGCGGCTTCTCCTGGGCGACGTAGGCGAGGTCCTCGCGGGCGGGTGCCCCGATCCTGCCCTCGGTGGGGCGCAGCAGTCCGGCCGCGAGGGCGAGCAGGGTGGACTTGCCGGAGCCGTTGGGGCCGACGAGGGCGCATATCCGGCCGGCGGGGAGCGTGAAGTCGCACTCCCGCAGCGCCCAGCCGCGGCCCCTTCCCCCGTATCGCTTGCCCAGGAGGTCTGCCTCCAGGGCGATGTCCTTCGTCATCGGTCGTCTTCCCCCTCGAAGTGGTCCTTCAGTACGGATGTGAAGAGCGCGGCCACGTCCTCGCGCTCCAGTCCGGCCGCCCGGGCGCGGCGGGCCCAGTCCGTGAGCTCGGCCCGGAGGGGCGAGTCGGCGGGGGCGGCGGTGCCGAGGGTGGCGCGGACGAAGGTGCCGAGGCCGCGGCGGGCCTCGACGAGTCCCTCGCGTTCGAGCTCGCGGTAGGCCTTGAGGACCGTGTTGGGGTTGATGGCCGTCGCCTCGACGACCTCGCGTGCGGTGGGCAGTCGGTCGCCTGGTTCCAGGAGGCCCATCCGGAGGGCCTGTTTCGTCTGCTGGACGATCTGGAGGTAGGTGGCGACGCCGCTGCGCCGGTCGATGCGGTACTCGACCACGATCCTTTCCACCACCCTTTCACTAATCAAGTAGTGAAAGGGTGGTGTAAAGAAGGGGGCGGTGTCAACCGCCCCCTGTCACGCCGGGCGCGTCGACCGCCCCCCGTCATCCGCGGGTTCAGGACTCCGTGCGGTACATCAGGTCCACCTCGTGCGTGGCGAAGCCGAGCCGCTCGTACACCGTCACCGCCGCCGTGTTGTCCGCGTCCACGTAGAGCATCGCCGTCGGCAGCCCCTGCGCGGCCAGGTGGCGCAGGCCGATCGCGGTCAGGGCCTTGCCCAGGCCGCCGCCCTGGGCCTCGGGCAGGATGCCGACCACGTACACCTCGCCGAGCTGCTCCTCGGCGTGCGTCTTGGTCCAGTGGAAGCCGACGAGGGCGCCGTCCTTCTCGGCGAGGAAGAAGCCCTTGGGGTCGAACCACGGCTCGGCCGTCCGGTCGTCCAGGTCCCGCTGGGTGAGCGAGCCCTGCTCGGGGTGGTGGGCGAACGCGGCCGCGTTGACGGCGAGCCAGGCGGTGTCGTCCCGGCCGGGGGTGAACGTCCGGACGGTGACGCCCTCGGGCAGCACGGGCTCCGGGATGTCGAGCGGCACCAGCGGGCGCCGCAGCTGCCGCAGTTCACGGAAGAGGGTCAGGCCGAGGACCTGGGCGAGGTGGCGGGCCGCCGACTTGCCGCCGTGCGCCCACACCCGCAGCCGCTTGCCGGACGCGGCGAGCAGCGCGGCGCCGAGCGCCCTGCCGTGGCCGCGTCCGCGGTACGAGGGGTGCACCACCAGCTCGGCCGCCGGGGCCTCGATGGGGTCGGTCTCCTCCAGCTGCGCGTACCCGTAGAGGTGCGGACCGACCGTCAGGAGGAAGTGGCGCACGCCCTCGCGGCTGCCGTGGCGCAGGTAGAGCCGCCCCTGCTCGGACACGGCGTGCATGCCGTCCGCCCGGTCGGCGGCCTCCAGGAGCTCCAGGACGTCCCGGACCTGCTCCGGCGTGAGCTCGTCGTACGTGTGGATCTGCCGTCCCGGTTCGAGGGCCGGCGCCGCGTCGGAAGTCATGGACACGAGCCTACGGCGACACCTCGTCGGCCAGAGGCAACTGTCTTGTAACCCACTGACCCCTGTTGCGCTACGCGCGTTGACTCTAGGCTGCACGCGCAACAGGGTGTAGATCAACGCCGCGAATCGGGGCAAGGGGACAGTGGGAGCGATGGCAGCGACACCGAGGAAGAGCAGGTCCGCACGGCGGATTCTGGCCGCCGGAGCGGGACTTGTGACGGTCGGGGCGCTCGTGGCGGCGATGCCGTCGGCCGGCGCCGCGGGCGACGAGTACGCCTCCGCCGGGTACGGGCACGGCAAGGGATGGGGCCGGATGGTCGACGTCCAGCTGCTGTCCTTCAACGACCTGCACGGCAACCTGGAGCCGCCGGCGGGTTCGTCGGGCCAGGTGACGCGGACCAAGCCGGACGGGACGACGGAGAAGATCGACGCGGGCGGTGTCGAGTACCTGGCCACGCACCTGCGCCAGGCGCGTGAGGGGAACCGTTACTCCATCACGGCCGCGGCCGGTGACCTGATCGGCGCCTCGCCGCTGCTGTCCGGGCTCTTCCACGACGAGCCGACCATCGGCGCGCTGAACAAGCTGGACCTGGACGTCACCTCGGTGGGCAACCACGAGTTCGACGAGGGCGCGCGCGAGCTGGCCCGGATGCAGAACGGCGGCTGTCACCCGACCGCGGGCTGCTACGTCGACGGCAAGCGGTTCAAGGGCGCGGACTTCCCGTACCTCGCGGCGAACGTGACGCAGGAGAAGACCGGCAAGCCGCTGCTCGACCCGTACTTCATCTGGGAGAAGAACGGCGTCCGGATCGGCTTCATCGGCGTGACCCTGGAGGGCACCCCGAACGTCGTCACCGCCGAGGGCGTCAAGGGCCTCAAGTTCGGCGACGAGGTCGAGACGATCAACAAGTACACGAAGGTCCTGGAGCGCAAGGGCGTCAAGTCCATCGTGGCGCTGGTCCACGAGGGCGGCATGCCGGCCTCCGCCTCGTACAACTACAACTGCGACGGGGACGGCGACGGGGACGGCGAGGGCGTCTCCGGCGCGATCGTCGACATCGCGAAGAACGTCTCGCCGCAGGTCGACGCGCTGGTCACGGGCCACACGCACCAGGCGTACGTCTGCTCCATCCCGGACCCGGCGGGCAAGCCGCGCCTGGTGACCTCGGCGTCCTCGTTCGGCAAGCTGTACACGGACACGACGCTGACGTACGACCGCGCGACCAAGGACATCGTGCGCACGGCGGTGGCCTCGGCCAACCACGTGGTCTCGCGCGACGTGCCGAAGGCCGCGGACCTGACCAAGCTGATCGAGGACTGGCGCACGCTGGCCGCCCCGATCGCCAACCGTCCGCAGGGCTACATCGCCGCCGACATCAACGGCCGCGGTTCCGCCGCGTACGAGAAGCCGCTCGGCGACCTGATCGCCGACGCGCAGCTGGAGGGCCTGGCCCCGGCGGACAAGGGTGGCGCGCAGCTGGCCCTGATGAACCCGGGCGGCATCCGCTCGGACCTGGTGTACGCCGCCTCCGGCAGCGAGGGCAACGGCGTCGTGACGTACGGCGAGTCCTTCACCGTGCAGCCGTTCACCAACATGATGAACGTGGTCGACCTGACCGGCGCGAACCTGATCACCGCGCTGAAGCAGCAGGTCAGCGGTGCGAACCTGAACTCGGTGAAGATCCTCCAGGTCTCCAAGGGCCTCACCTACACGCTCGACATGACCAAGGCGGGCGCGGACCGCGTCGTCGACGGCAGCGTCAAGCTGAACGGCGAGGCGATCGACCCGTCGAAGACCTACCGCGTCGCGATGAACGAGTTCCTCGCGGGCGGCGGCGACGGCTTCGCGGCCCTGGCCGCCGGCACGAACAAGCTGGTCGGCGCCTCGGACCTGGACGTCTTCAACGCCTACCTGGCGGCCAACTCCTCGGCCGCCGCGCCGCTGGCCGTCCCGGCCGCGAACCGGATCACGGTCGTGCAGTAGCACCGGACCTGCCCCGAGGGGGTGGCGGACCGCTCGGCGGGCCGCCGCCCCCTCGTCGTGCACGGCGGGACCGCACCCTGTAATTGTTGATGCGTACCTGTCATAGTGCGGTGCCATGGACCGACGACGATTTCTCGTGGGAGCGGCGGGCGCGGGCGCCGCGCTCCTGGTCGGCGCGCCCCCGGCCGCGGCCGTGGACACGCGCGCGTGGATGGGCGGACACGGGGACGGGACCGCGCTCCAGCGGCTGACCATCCCCGGGACGCACGACTCGGGCGCGCGGTACGGCGGGCCGTGGACGGAGTGCCAGAACAGCACGATCGCCCAGCAGCTGGACAGCGGCATCCGGTTCCTGGACGTCCGGTGCCGGGTCACCGGCGGGTCGTTCGCGATCCACCACGGGGCCTCCTACCAGAACCTGATGTTCGGGGACGTCCTCGTGGCCTGCGCGGCCTTCCTCGCCGCCCACCCCTCCGAGACCGTCCTGATGCGGCTCAAGCAGGAGTACTCGGAGGAGTCCGACGCCGTCTTCCGCGGTGTCTTCGACGACTACCTCGACCGGCGGGGCTGGCGCTCGCTCTTCCGGATCGGCGCCGGGCTGCCGCTCCTGGGCGAGGCCCGCGGCCGGGTCGTCCTGCTCGCCGACAACGGCGGCCTGCCCGGCGTCCGCTACGGCGACGGCGCGCTCTTCGACATCCAGGACGACTACATGGCCGAGCCCGGCGCCAAGTACCCCAAGATCGAGGCGCACTTCCGCAAGGCGGTGGCGCAGCCCGGCCGGCTCTACGTGAACTACGTGTCGACCGCCGCGCTGCTCCCGCCGCGCTGGAACGCCGACCGGCTCAACCCGCGCGTGCACGGCTTCCTCGACGGCGCCGGGACGGCCGGCCTGACCGGGCTCGGGATCGTCCCCATGGACTTCCCGAACACCCGCTCAGGACTGGTCGAGGCCCTCCTCCGGCACAACTGACAGCTCGGGCGGCGGCGTCGGGGCCCCGGGCAGCCGGAGCCGCGCCACGGTGCCGCCGCCCGCCGCCGGGGACAGCGACACCGTCCCGCCGGCCTGCTGCACCGTCCGCGCCACGATCGACAGGCCCAGACCCGAACCGGGCAGGCTGCGGGCCGAGGGGGAACGCCAGAACCGGTCGAAGACGTGCGGCAGCTCCTCGGCCGGGATGCCGGGACCGTGGTCGCGGACCGTGAGCTCGCCCCGCATCAGGGACACCTCGACCTCGCCGCGCGGCGGCGAGAACTTCACGGCGTTGTCCAGGACGTTGACCAGGGCGCGCTCCAGGGCCGCCGGCTCCGCCCGGACGTACCAGGGCGCGAGGTCCGTGACGAAGACCAGCTCGGGGCCGCGCAGCCGGGCCCGTTCCAGGGCCGAGCGGAGGATGCCGTGCAGCGGTACGACCTCCAGCGGGCCGGGCCGCTGCGTGTCGGGCCTGGCCAGCTCCTGGAGGTCGCCGATGAGCGCGGCCAGCTCGGTCATCTGCGCCTTCACCGAGGCCATCAGGGCCCGCCGGTCGTCGGGCGGGATCGCGCGGCCGGTCTCCTCGCTGCGGGCGAGGAGCTCCACGTTCGTCCGCAGCGAGGTCAGCGGGGTCCGCAGCTCGTGGCCGGCGTCCGCGATCAGCTGGGACTGCCGGTCGCGGGAGATCGCGAGGGCGGCCGTCATCGCGTTGAAGGAACGGGAGAGCCGGGCGATCTCGTCCTCGCCCTCCACCGGGATGCGGACGGTCAGGTCCTCGGTGGCGGCGACGTGCTCGACCGCGTCGGTCAGCCGGTTGACCGGCTCCAGTCCGGTCCGCGCCACCCACAGGCCGGCCGCGCCCGCGCCGACGACCCCGATCCCGGAGACCAGGAGCAGGACCCAGCGCAGCGTGGACATCGAGTTGTCGATCTCCGCGAGCGGCCGGGCGACGGAGACGGCGAGGCCGATCGGGCCCTCCTGCGGGTAGGTGTAGACCCGCATCTCGCGCCCGGCCTCGTCCTGCACGGTGTGCAGGGCGGACTCCAGCTGCCCCCGCGCCACGCCGAGGTCGCCCGGCCCGGCGGGGATCGCCGCCTTGCCGGAGGTGCAGACGCTGCCGTTGGCGAGGACGACCTGCACGGTGTACGAGCCGGCCACCGGCGGCGGGGTGGTGCCCTGCCGGCACATCGCGAGCAGGCTCTGCACCCCGTTCGGGTCGAGCCGGGTGCTGCGCAGCGAGGAGTCCATCTCGGCCTCCAGCTGGGCGCGGGTCACGAACCAGCAGGCCAGCGACACGGCGGCGACCGCGAGGGCGACCGCGAGGGCGGTCAGCAGCGCGAGCCGCGACCGCAGGGGACGCGAGCGGAACCAGGCCAGCGGGCGGAGCAGCAGCGGGCGCCCCGCCGGACGTGCGGTCACTCCCCGCCTCCTCCGCGCAGCGCGTAGCCCACGCCCCGCACCGTGTGGACGAGGCGCGGCTCGCCGCCGGCCTCGGTCTTGCGCCGCAGATACATCACGTACACGTCCAGTGAGTTGGAACTGGGCTCGAAGTCGAAGCCCCACACGGCCTTGAGGATCTGCTCCCGGGTGAGGACCTGGCGCGGGTGCGCCAGGAACATCTCCAGGAGGGTGAACTCGGTGCGGGTGAGCTCCACGGTGCGGCCGCCGCGGGTGACCTCGCGGGTGGCCAGGTCCATCCGGAGGTCCTCGAAGGACAGCACGTCGGTGTCGGCCGGGGCGGCGGCGACGGCCGCGGCGTACGAGCTGCGCCGCAGCAGCGCCCGGATGCGGGCGAACAGCTCGTCCAGCTCGAACGGCTTGACCAGGTAGTCGTCCGCGCCCGCGTCGAGCCCGGTGACCCGGTCGCCGACGGTGTCGCGGGCGGTCAGCATCAGGATCGGCACCGTCGAGCCGGAGGAGCGGATGCGGCGGGCCGCGGTGAGCCCGTCCATGCGGGGCATCTGGACGTCGAGGACGACGAGGTCGGGGGCGTACGACTCCATCAGGCCGAGCGCGTCGAGACCGTCGACGGCGACCTGCGTGCCGTACCCCTCGAAGGCGAGGCTGCGGCGCAGGGCCTCCCGCACGGCGGGCTCGTCGTCGACGATGAGGATGCGCTCGGCTTCGTTCTGCTGTCCCGTCATGGCCTCAGCGTCGCATGTCGTCCGCGGACCGGTCAGCTGCCGCCGCCCGCGCGCAGGCTGTCGAGATCGGCCTTCACGGTGTCGACCGGGATGGCGAATCCGAGACCGACGCTTCCGGCGGTGGAACCGCTCGAAGAACTGGGCGAATACATGGCCGAATTGATTCCGATGATCTCGCCGTTCATATTGATCAGCGCCCCGCCGGAATTCCCCGGGTTGAGCGAGGCGTCGGTCTGGAGCGCCTTGTACGTGGTCTTCGACGAGCCGGTGTCGCCGTTGAACTGCTGCCCGCCGAACTCGAACGGCCAGCCCTGCCGCGGGTCGTACTGCTGCTGCTGGCGCTGGTCCTGCCCGTCGTCGTCCTTGGCGACGGTGACGTCCCGGTCGAGGGCGGAGACGATGCCGCTGGTGACGGTCCCGGTCAGGCCCTCGGGGGAGCCGATGGCCACGACCTCGTCGCCGACGCGCACCGAGGAGGAGTCGCCGAGCTTCGCCGTCTTGAGGCCCGAGGCGCCCTTCAGCTTGATCAGGGCGAGGTCCTTGTCGGGGTCCGTGCCGACGACGGTGGCCTCGTAGCTCTTGCCGTCGCTGAGCTGGACGCTGATCGAGGAGGCGCCGGAGATGACGTGGTTGTTGGTGACGATCTCGCCGTCGGAGGTGATGATCACGCCCGAGCCGGTGGACTTGCCCGCGCCGGAGGAGGCCGAGATCTCGACGATGGAGGGGGAGACGGCCGCCGCGACGCCGGCGACGGTGCCCGTGCTGCTCGCGGAGACGTTGGTGCCGTTCACCGCGGAGGAGGCGGTGGCGGGGGAGTCGGAGGCGAGCTGCTGGACCAGGGTGGCCGTACCGCCGCCGACGGCCGCGGCCGCGATGGCCACGGCCGCCATGAGGCCGACCCCGCGCTTGGCGCGGCGGCGGGATCCGGGAGCGGGGACGGGGGCGCCGGTGGCCGCCGCGGTGACGGGCGGGCCCACCGGCGGCGGCACGTGCCCGCCGGACGGCCAGATGGTGGTGCCCGGCTCGGTGGTGATCGGCTGCGCCGGATCGTACGGCGGCCTCGGCGGGTAGGAGGGCTGCTGCGGGTGCTGATCCTGGAAGTCCGTCATGGCTATGACTCTCGGAGCCGTAGATGAGAGACGTCTGAGGACGGGCTGAGAAGCCCGACAGAACCCTGTATGCCCGATATAAAGACCCGCGGGGGCGGGTCTCGGGTGCCGGGTGGCGGGACCCCGCGGTGCGGGCTACTCGTGGCAGCCGCAGGAGCGGCGCACGACCAGGGCCGACGGGAAGAGGCGCACCCGCTCGCGGCGCGAGCCCGCGACCCGGATCGAGTCGTCGAGGACCAGGTCCACGGCGGCCCGGGCCATCGCCGGCCGGTCCGAGGAGATCGTGGTCAGCGGCGGGTCGGTGAGCGCCGCCTCCTTCACGTCGTCGAAGCCGGCGACGGCGAGCTCGGTCGGCACCTCGATGCGCAGCTCGCGCGCGGCCCTGAGGACGCCGAAGGCCTGGTCGTCGGTGGAGCAGAAGATGGCCGGCGGCCGGTCCGGGCCGGCCAGCAGCTTGAGGGCCACCTGGTAGGCGTCGTAGCGGTTGTACGGGGCCTCGAAGAGCCGGCCCTCGGTGGAGCGGCCGGCCTCCACCATGGCGCGCCGCCACCCCTCGACGTGGTCGGCGACCGGGTCGCCGACGGCCGGGGTGTTGGGGACGCCGCCGAGGCACGCCACGTACGGGTGACCGTGTTCCAGGAGGTGCCGGGTGACGAGCTGGGCGCCGCCGATGTCGTCGGTGACGACGGCGACGTCGTCGATGGCCTCGGGCCGCTCGTGCAGCAGCACCACGCGCGCGTCCCAGGCCTCGATCTCGCTCGCGGCCTGCTCGCTCATGCCCTGGCTGACCAGGATCAGGCCGGAGACCCGCATCCCGAGGAAGGCGCGCAGGTAGTGGACCTCGCGCTCGGTGCGGTAGTCGGAGTTGCCGACGAGCACCATCTTCCCGCGCTCGGCGGCGGCCTGCTCGACCGCGTGCGCCATCTCCGCGAAGAACGGCTGCCGGGCGTCCGGGACGATCATGCCTATGAGGTCGGTGCGCCGCGAGGCCATCGCCTGGGCCACCCGGTCGGGGCGGTAGCCCAGCTCCTTGATGGCGGCGAGGACACGCTCGCGCGTGGCCGGGGCGACCGGCCGGGGTCCGTTGTTGATGACGTAGCTCACGACCGCGGTAGAAGTACCTGCCAGTCGAGCTACGTCATCCCGCGTCACCTTGGCCACGCGCGGCAGTCTACGCGGGGTGACCTACCTACCGGCAGGTCGCACTGTGGCATCCGCCACGTTCCGGTCCTCCGGGAGGGTGACGTCCGCCGGTGTGTCCTTGACGCGGGCGCCCGCGCGGGCCTCTTCCTTGGCGCGCGCCTCCTCGGCGGCCCGCTCGACCTTCTCCGGGGTGACGAAGCGGTAGCCGACGTTGCGGACGGTGCCGATCAGCGACTCGTGCTCGGGGCCGAGCTTGGCGCGGAGCCTTCGGACGTGCACGTCGACCGTCCGGGTGCCGCCGAAGTAGTCGTACCCCCACACCTCCTGCAGGAGCTGGGCGCGGGTGAAGACCCGGCCCGGGTGCTGGGCCAGGTACTTCAGGAGCTCGAACTCCTTGAAGGTCAGGTCGAGGACCCGGCCCTTGAGCTTCGCGCTGTACGTCGCCTCGTCGACCGACAGGTCGCCGTTGCGGATCTCCATGGGGGAGTCGTCGGAGACGATCTGCTGGCGGCCCATCGCGAGCCGGAGCCGTGCCTCGACCTCGGCGGGACCCGCGGTGTCGAGCAGCACGTCGTCGATGCCCCAGTCGGCGGTGACGGCCGCGAGGCCGCCCTCCGTGACCACGAGGATCAGCGGACAGCCGGGCCCGGTGGAGCGCAGCAGCTGGCAGAGCGAACGGACCTGGGGGAGGTCGCGCCGCCCGTCGACGAGGATCACGTCCGCGCCGGGGGTGTCCACGAGGGCCGGGCCCTCGGCCGGGGCGACCCGGACGTTGTGCAGCAGCAGGCCGAGTGCGGGCAGCACCTCGGTCGACGGCTGGAGGGCGTTGGTCAGGAGCAGCAGTGAGCTCATCGCTCCCCACCTGCCCAGGTCGTCGGTCGGTGGTGCGTCGTTCGCTCGTCCATGACGTCGGTTCCTCCTCGGTCCCTGCGAGGACGTCTATGTGTGCTCACGTGTGGCTCTCGCGCCCTGAGAGCTTTTGTTCATCCATCCGTAACAACGGTCGGAAAACACAAAAGGACCCGGGGGCTGCGTTGCCCGGATCCTCTGGCAAGCAGAATAGCCCACATGAGTTCCGAGGCAGAGGGTCGATTTCACATCGTGGATGTTCCCTGGCTCACTTCCGTCCATCCCCGGATGCCCCGGCGTGCGATGTTGCGTACGGATGACGGTGTCCGGATCGAGGCGGTGTACGAACCCTCCGGGGCAAGTGTCACCGATACGGCCGTCACCGGGACGGCGGTGGTCGTCGCCCACGGGTTCACGGGGGCGGCCGACCGGCCCGCCGTCCGCCGCGCCGCCCGCGTCCTCGCCGAGCGCGGCGCCTCCGTCGTCACCTTCTCCTTCCGCGGGCACGGCGGCTCCGGGGGGCTGTCGACGGTCGGCGACCGCGAGGTCCTCGACCTGTCCGCCGCCGTCCGCTGGGCCCGTGAGCTCGGCCACGCGCGCGTGGCGACCGTCGGCTTCTCCATGGGCGGCTCCGTCGTGCTGCGGCACGCGGCCCTGGAGCGGGGCACGGCGGGCAGCGCGGACGCGGTCGCCTCCGTCTCCTCGCCCGCCCGCTGGTACTACCGGGGGACGGCCCCGATGCGCCGGGTCCACTGGGTCGTCACCCGGCCGGCGGGCCGCCTGGTCGGCCGCTACGGGCTGCGCACCCGGATCGAGCGGCGCGCCTGGGACCCGGAGCCGCTCTCGCCGGTGGCCGCCGTGCCGCTGATCGCGCCGACCCCGCTGCTGATCGTGCACGGCGACCGGGACGCGTACTTCCCGCTCGACCACCCGCGGATGCTGGCCGCCGCCGGTGACGCGGAGCTGTGGGTGGAGCGGGGCATGGGCCACGCCGAGAACGCGGCGGACGACGAGCTGCTCGGCCGGCTCGGGGACTGGCTCACGCGCGCATAGCCCATCATGGGGGGCGGCGCGCACACGAACGAAGGGAGCGCCGCTATGGCAGCGGGAACCATCCGCTACTGGGCCGCGGCCAAGGCCGCCGCCGGGGTCGCCGAGGAGCCGTACACCGCCGAGCACCTGGCGGAGGCGCTGGACGCGGTCCGCGCGAAGCACCCGGGCGAACTGGCGCAGGTCCTTCGGCGGTGCTCGTTCCTGGTCGACGGCGACCCCGTCGGGACCCGGAGCCATGAGACGGTACGGCTTGCCGAGGGCGGCACGGTCGAGGTGCTCCCCCCGTTCGCAGGAGGGTGAACCCCACGACATGAGCAACGACCAGTACTACGGCGGGCAGCCGTACGACCCGTACGCGAACGGGCAGCAGCAGGGTCCCGACGTCACGCAGACGTGGGAGGGCCAGACCTGGGACACGCAGTACCAGCCCGCCCTCTCCCCGGAGCAGGTCCGGGCCGCTCGGGCCGCGCAGGCGCAGGCCGGCCAGGCCCCGGCGGCCTACGGGGCGCAGGAGCAGGCGCATCCGCAGACCTACGGGCAGTACCCGGCGTACGGCGACCGGGGACTCGGCCAGGGGGCCGGGCAGGGCGTCGGGCCGGACCCCGGTCACGCCGGCGCCTACGCCGGTCCCGGCCGGCCGGACGCCCCGGGGACGGCGTACGCGCCGGCCCAGGAGCCCTTCCAGGAGCCCTTCCGGGAGTCCTACCCGCCCGCCGCGGCGCCGGTCGCCGCGCCCGCCCCCGAGACGGCGGGACCCGCGTACTCCTCGCCCACCACCTCGGGGAACACGCGGATCACGGACGCGCAGCGGGCCCGTGCCGAGGGCCGCTCGCCGATCATCGACCCCGGCATGCGGCCGGCGGTGCTGACCGCCGTCCTCGGCCTGCTGCTCGCGGGCGGCGCCGCGGCCGGTCCGTACGCGCTGCTCGTCCCGCTGGTTCTGCTCCAGGGCCTGACCGCCGCCGGCTGGTTCCGGCTCAACGGCATGTGGCCGGCCCGCCAGGGCATCGCGCTCGCGTTCGCCGGCGGGCTCGTCGCCGACGCCGCCCTCCTCGCCACCGGCCGGGAGCACGCGGCGCCCGCGATCCTGGGCACGCTCGGCGTCTGGGTGCTGCTCTGCCTCGTCCTCCAGCTCCGCAGCCACGCCGACCCGGACGAGCGGATGTACGGCCTGATGGCCACCACCGCCTCCGCGGCGCTGACCGTCGTCGCCACCGGCCACCTCGGTGCCGACCCCGACGCGGTGGTCGTCGGCGGGGTCGCGGTCGCCGCCGCCGTCCTCGCCCGGGCCCTGCCGCTGCCCGGCCCGGTCTCCCCGGTCGTCGCGCTGCTCGCGGCGGCGGGCGCGGGCGTCGCCGCGGGCGGCCTCACGGACCTCGGCACCTCCGGAGCGCTGCTCGGCCTCGGCGCCGGGGTCTGCGCACTGGTCGGCCTGCGGGCGGCGAGCTACGACTACCCGTCCCGCTTCGTCCACATGACCGCCGGTGTGGCGCTGCCGCTGACGGCCGCCGCCCCCGCCGTCTACCTGCTCGGCCGTGCCCTGGTCTGAGCCGTCTCCCGGCCGGGCCCGCCCGGCCCCGGGAACCAACCGGCCCCCCGACACGTCGATCTTCGTGTCGGGGGGCCGACGCACATCCACGCCGGGTCCCGGGTCGGGACCCGCCAGACCGAAGACTTCCTACCGGGGGGACGCGCATCCCATGCGAGCACTGCGGATTCTGTTGGTCCTGGCCCTCGTGCTGGGCGGGGTGTTCGTCGGGATCGACCGGCTGGCCGTGGCGTACGCCGAGTCGGAGGCGTCGAGCCGGGTGAAGCTGTCGGCCGCGGACAGCGAGTCGGTGGACGTCGACATCAAGGGCTTCCCCTTCCTCACCCAGGTGGTGGACAAGCGGTTCGACGAGGTCGACGTGACCGCGAAGGGCGTGCAGACGACGGCGGGTTCGAAGCGCATCCGGGTCGAGGAACTGACCGCCGTCCTGCGGGACGTGACCGTCACGGGCGACTGGGCCGGCGCGAAGGCGGGCTCCGCCTCGGGCACCGCGCTCATCTCGTACGCGGACCTCAACGCCGCGGCGGCCGACCAGGGTGCCACCGTCGCCTACGGCGGGAACGGCAAGGTGAAGGTGACCGGCGGCGTCCGGATCCTGGGCCGCACCCTCACCCGTACGGTCGTCTCCACGGTGACCGTCGTGAACGGCGGGACGATCCGGGTCCGCGCCGACCAGGTGCCCGGCGAGGGCATCCCCGGCGTGGAGGAACTGGTGCGCGCGCGCACCGACTTCGAGCGCCCGATCGGCATGATCGCCGGCATGAGGGTGGAGAAGGTCGAGCCCCGCCCCGACGGTCTGGCCGTGACCGTGACCGGCAAGGACGTCGTCCTGGCGGGCTGACCCCGCCGACCCGCCCCGGCCCGGATCCCGGTGCCGGGGCGCTTCCCCATCCCCACGGGCCACATGCTGAGACAACGGTGTCCGATCCGCAGAAGGCGAACCGGACGCCTGGGCACGGAGGCGTCCGGAGCCCCCTCGTACGGTAATCGCGTCTCGCATCTCGGACGATCGCGTCTCAAAATACGACACGCCGGTGACACGACAGCCTGTCCGTCCCTACGATCGAGGGCATGAAGCGACAGGCGGATCTCACGAAGCGGCGGGCAGTAGACCTGTGCCGCGTCGCCGCCATGCTCTGTCGTTCCGTCTGAGCGGGACTCACCACTCCCGTATTCCTCAGGCCCTCCCTCCGTGGTCAGGGCCGCCCTGTGCAAGCCGTACGCACGTCCGCCGTCCGTACGCACGCGACGACGCGTACCGCACGACACACCGCACCACCCGCACCACACCGCCGCACACTGCCCCGGAGGAGAACAGCATGGCTCGCAGCGACGTCCTGGTCGACGCGGACTGGGTCGAGGCCAACCTCGACAACCCGCAGGTCGCCCTCGTCGAGGTCGACGAGGACACCTCGGCCTACGAGAAGAACCACATCCGCAACGCCATCCGGATCGACTGGACCCAGGACCTGCAGGACCCGGTCCGCCGCGACTTCATCGACCAGGAGGGCTTCGAGAAGCTCCTCTCGGCCAAGGGCATCGCGAACGACACCACGGTCGTCCTCTACGGCGGCAACAACAACTGGTTCGCCTCCTACGCCTACTGGTACTTCAAGCTCTACGGCCACCAGGACGTGAAGCTCCTCGACGGCGGCCGCAAGAAGTGGGAGCTCGACTCCCGCGACCTGGTCGACGGCTCCGAGGTCCCGGCCCGCCCGGCCACCGCGTACAAGGCCAAGGCCCAGGACTCCTCCATCCGCGCCTTCCGCGACGACGTCGTGGCCGCGATCGGCGCCCAGAACCTGGTCGACGTCCGGTCGCCCGACGAGTTCTCCGGCAAGCTGCTCGCGCCGGCGCACCTC
Organism: Streptomyces sp. NPDC104202; assembly: GCF_055584185.1. NCBI lineage: Bacteria > Bacillati > Actinomycetota > Actinomycetes > Kitasatosporales > Streptomycetaceae > Streptomyces > Streptomyces sp. NPDC104202. Next base: position 71,561 of record NZ_JBVJMN010000024.1, read on the forward strand.
CCGCAGGAGCAGTCGCAGCGCCCCGGCCACGTGCCGAGCGCCCGCAACATCCCGTGGTCGAAGAACGCCAACGACGACGGCACCTTCAAGTCGGACGACGAGCTCAAGGCCCTCTACGAGGCCGAGCAGGTCGATCTGGCGAAGGACACCATCGCCTACTGCCGCATCGGTGAGCGCTCCGCGCTGACCTGGTTCGTCCTGCACGAGCTGCTCGAGGTCACGAACGTCAAGAACTACGACGGCTCGTGGACCGAGTACGGCTCCCTCGTCGGCGTGCCGATCGAGCTCGGCGCCAACAAGTAAGCCCCCGGACTCCTCCCCTCCGGACCCCTCGACCGTTAGGACAGAACATCATGTGTGGAGCGCAGCCCGGCGGCCCCGACGCCTCGACGATCAAGCCCGGTGAGACCACCATCCAGGGCTTCGTGACCAAGGACGGCGAGCCCGTCACCGGTTACGTCCGCCTCCTGGACTCGACCGGCGAGTTCACGGCCGAGGTCCCGACCTCCGCCACCGGACAGTTCCGCTTCTACGCGGCCGAGGGCACCTGGACCGTCCGCGCCCTGGTTCCCGGCGGGACCGCCGACCGTCAGGTCGTCGCCCAGAAGGGTGGCCTGGCCGAGGTCGCCATCGCGGTCTGATCCGCGACACCGAACGGCCGGAGGGCCGTGCCTCCTGGGGGGTTGGACGCCATTTCCAGGACTAGAGGCACGGCCCTCCGGTCTTTCCGCCTTCACATGCGGGCACCTGCTCCGCCGGTGCCGTGCGGCCCGGCCCGCCGTACGCTGAAGGTGTGTACGCACGGCGTCGGCACGTCTACTTCTGGATGATGGGTGCCTGCCTGGTCCTCTTCGTGGGCGCCTGGGCCGTCGTGCGCCTCTTCTCGATGCCCGTCGCCATCGGCATGTGCGTCGTCGCCATGCTCATCCCGCCGGTCGCCGCGATGGTCGCGAACCGACGCGGCCCCGAGGACCGCTGGTGGGACGACCCGTCCGGGGACCCGAAGTCCGACGAGTGGTGGGACGAGCTGGACGGCAAGAAGCGCCGGGACCGCTGAGCCGGCGGCTCAGTAGACGAGCGCCTGGGTGTCGTCCGACATCGCCTCCTGCACGAAGACCTGCGCGCCGGCGATGCGGACGCCGTCGAGGACGTCCTGCTCGGTGATCTCCCGGCGGGCGGCGCACTGGGTGCAGAGCGTGATCCGGCCGGCCGCGAGGATCGACTCGATCAGGTCCGGCAGCGGCGCGGCGTGCGGGAGGTCGAACTCCGCCGCCTTGCCCGGCAGGGCGAACCACGACGACTCGCCCGTCAGCCAGAGCGAGACCTCGACCCCGCTCGCGACGGCGACGGCCGCCACCGTGAAGGCCTGCGAGCAGCGTTCCGGGGCGTCGGCCCCTGCGGTCACCTTGATCACGAGCTTCTTCGCCATATACCGAACTGTAATGCGCACCCCTGCAACCTCATGCGGCCGCCGCGTGTCAGGGGGGTGCGCGGATGACGGAATCCGCGCTTCAGGTCTCGTGGGGGGACTCTTGAGCGTCGAAGAAACCGGTCTCAATCCGGATATCGCACCACCGGCGGAGCCTCGGCCCGCCTCGGAACCCGGGCCTCCGGTCCTGTCGCCCGCCGCCCCGGCCGACGAGACGTCGGCCACACCGGCGGCCACCGCACCGGCGGCCACGCCTGCTGCCGCGCTGCCCGCCGGCCCGCCCGTCGCGCCGCCCGTCGTCGAGGGCGTCGTCGAGGGCGACGCGCCCGCCGCCGTACGCCCGCGCCGACGCGTCCTGCGCACGGTCGGGCTGATCGCCGTCGCGGCCGTCCTCGGCGTCGTCGGCGGCACCGCCGTCGGCTACCGCATCCAGGCCGACCGGGAGCCGACCCCGCTCGCCGCCCTCAACCAGCCCGGCCTGGCCCACCCGGCCGAGCCGCTTCCCGCGGGCGAGGAGCCGGCGCCGCTGTCGGCGAAGCAGGACCGGCAGGTGAGGACCGACGGCGACCTGCGGAAGCTGCTGGTGCCGCGTCCGGCCGGGACGAAGTCCGAGGGGGAGGACGGGTGGGTGTCGCTCTCCGCCTACACCTCCGACTACAACTGGCCCGACGTGGCGCTGGAGTTCCAGCTGGAGCAGGGCGTCCGCCGCGTCGCCGCCCGCTCGTGGCAGGTGGGCGCGTACCGCCACGTCACGGTCAACCTCCTCCAGTACCGGCCCGGGTCGCAGATCGGCGCGCTGAACTTCGTGGAGGACCAGATCGCCTTCGCCTCCGACGAGGACCAGGCCGGCACCGGCGGCGAGGAGCTGAAGGGCTCCGGCAACGGCCGCTACTTCCTCTACCCCGTGCAGCGCGAGGCCGGGTACCTCGACCTCTACGGGGCCCGGGCGTTCGCCCAGCGGGGGGACATCGCCATGGAGATCATGATCTTCGACACGAAGAAGATCACCGAGAAGGACATCCGATCGCTCGCCGAGCGGCAGCTGGAGCGCCTGTGAACGGCGAGGAGGACAAGAGCGTGGAAGACGTCGTGGACGGCGGAGCGGAGAGCGGTGCGGCCCAGGCCGCGCGGACGCCGGAGGAAGGGGTCCCGGGCGCCGGGCCCGCGCGCCGCGGACGCCGTCTCCTGGCGGGCGTGCTGACGGGCGCGCTCGTCCTCGGTGCCCTCGGCGGCGGCGTCGCCTACACGGCCGTCACGGTCGACGGCGCCGACCGGAGCGCGCCGACCGTGGCGTGGGCGGAACCCACCCCGAAGGCGGAGTCCGAGGACCCGGCCGCCGGCGTCTCCCGGGGACGCGCCTCCACCCCGCTGAGCAAGCTCCTCCTCCCGATGCCGTTCGGCTACGAGCTGGGCTCCGACATCGGGGGGTACGGCAACGACGGCGAGCTGGGTCCCCGGCAGGCCGCGGACCTCGTCAAGGCGAACGGCAAGGGCGTCTACGGCAAGAAGCGCCGCGAGTACGAGCGGCGCATCGACGCGCTCGGCCTCCAGGGCATCGCGCTGCGCTCCTACGCCACCTACGACAGCGACCTCCAGGTGGAGGTGCTGGTCCTGAAGATGAAGGACAAGAAGGCGGTCCGCAGCTTCTTCGACGTGCGCGCGAAGCTCTCCGAGGCGGTGAAGCTCCGCAAGGGGCCGAAGGTCGCGGGCCACGAGCGGAACGCCGCGTGCCACCTCCTGCCCGAGCCCACCGAGGGCGACAAGGAGGAGAAGGAGGCCGCGCTGCGGGCCATGACCTGCACCGCCTACACCGGCGAGTACCTGGTCACCGTCCTGGCGTACGGCGCCGGACCCCTCGACCAGAAGGCCGTCGCCGAGCTGCTGGAGAAGCAGCTCGGGCACATCGATTCCCCGGGGGAGTACGTATGACCGAGCAGCCGGCCGACACGGCCGCCGCCACGCCGGAACCGGCCCCCGCGCCGACGCCGGCACCAGAGCCCGCGCCGGAGCCGACGCCGGCACCAGAGCCCGCGCCGGAGCCGACCCCGGAGCCTGAGCCGAAGCCGGCAGCCGAGCCGGATCCTGTGGTCGCGCCCGCGCCCGAGCCCGCGCCCGCGTCCGAGCCCGCGCCCGCGGCCGGGGGCGCGCCGGAGCCGGAGGCCGGGCACGAGTCCGCGCCCGGGCCCGTGCCGGTCGCGCCCCGGCGGCGCCGGCGCGTCCTGTGGGCCGTGGCCCGCTGGACGGCCGCCGTCGTGGTGTGCGGCGGCGCGGGCGCGGGGACGGCCATGGGGATCACGGCGCTCGACCGGGAGGACGTGCCCGGTCTGGCGACCGAGAGCGACGGCCGCTGGGAGTACCCGAGGCTCAGCCTGCCGGCGCTGCCGGCCGACCGGCCCCGCCCGTTCGGCGACGACAACGACGGCGAGGTCCACCACGCCGACCCGCGCGAGCTGCTGCTCCCCGCGCCGGCGGGGGCGACCGTCGACCCGGAGGCGGACGGCGCGTTCGTCGCGGTCGACGCGTACCTCTCCCTCTACGGGAAGGAGTACCGGGCCGAGATGCGCCAGGCGCTCACCGACTCCGCCCTGCGGAACATCGCGGTGCGCGCCTGGACGACCCCGGACGGCACCCGGACCAGCATCCACCTGCTCCGGTTCGGCTCGGTGGCGTACGCGCAGCAGTACGAGGAGGAGACGCTGCGCGGGGGGTACGAGGTCGACGGCCTCAAGGCGATGCCCGACGGCGTCGACTTCCTCGTCCCGGAGACCTTCACGGAGGACATCGAGGTGCCGGACACCGAGGCGACCGCCTTCCGGGAGAAGAAGCCCTACGGACCGGAGCAGACGCGCTGGGCCTATGTGCAGGCCGGTGACACCCTCGCCCTGATCACGCAGACGCGGGCGGGCGAGGCCCTGGAGGTGCCCTTCCGGCAGACCGTCACGCTGCAGAACCAGCTGCTCGGCTGACGCGCGGGCCCGAGACCCACCTCACCGAGTGGGCCGGGCCCCCGCCCACTAAGCTGGGGTCCGGCCCGTTCCGCCTTCACCGCTCAGTCGAGGAGCATCCCGTGATCGTTTTCTTCGAAGCTCTGCTTGTCCTGGTCTGTGTCGGCGTGCTCGCCTTCACCGGTCTCGCCGTGAAGAAGCTGTACCAGGGCCAGCGCTAACCACTTCTAGAGAACGCCAGAGCTGCTCATGATCGAGATCCCGTCCGACCTCAACCCGGACCTCGTCCCCCTCGCGTTCCTGCTCGGTACGTGGGAGGGCGCGGGCGTCTCCGACTTCCCCGGCGCCGAGAAGTGCAACTTCGGCCAGTCCGTGACGTTCAGCCACGACGGCCGTGACTTCCTCGAGTACACCTCCCACTCGTGGGTCCTCGACGGCGACGGCAACAAGGTCCGTCCGCTGGAGAGCGAGAGCGGCTTCTGGCGCATCGACAAGGACCGCCAGGTCGAGGTCGTCATGGTCCGCGACCAGGGCATCGTGGAGATCTGGTACGGCGAGCTCGCCGACCAGAAGCCGCAGATCGACCTCGCGACCGACGCCGTCGCCCGCACCGCGGCCTCGGGCCCGTACAGCGGTGGCAAGCGGCTCTACGGCTACGTGAAGAGCGACCTCATGTGGGTGGGCGAGAAGGCGACCCCCGAGGTCCCGCTCCGGCCGTACATGTCGGCGCACCTGAAGAAGGTCGTCACGCCCGAGGAGGTCGCGGAGATGGCCCGCAACCTGCCCGACATGCCGGACGACGGCATCGCGTTCTTCCGCTAGAAGCCGTCGCGGACCGCCGGAGGTCTGGGGTGATGCGCCGCGCCCTCCTACACTGGGGGGCGTGGTGAGCACCGACTGGAAGAGCGATCTGCGACAGCGCGGCTACCGGCTGACGCCGCAGCGTCAGCTTGTCCTGGAGGCCGTGGACGCGCTGGAGCACGCGACGCCCGACGACATCCTGGTCGAGGTCCGCAGGACCGCGTCCGGGGTGAACATCTCGACCGTCTACCGGACCTTGGAGCTCCTGGAGGAGCTCGGTCTCGTCAGCCACGCCCATCTGGGCCACGGCGCCCCGACGTACCACCTCGCCGACCGGCACCACCATCTCCACCTGGTCTGCCGGGACTGCTCCGAGGTGATCGAGGCGGACGTGGAGGTGGCCGCCGAGTTCACCGGGAAGCTCCGCGCGACCTTCGGCTTCGAGACGGACATGAAGCACTTCGCGATCTTCGGCAGATGTGCGGACTGCACCCGGAAGGCCGCGGACGCGGAGTCGTAGGCTTTCTGTCATGCAGCGACATTCTTCGACCAGCCCTCTGCTGTCCCTGCCCGGTGCCGTCGCCGCCGAAGGCCGCGACGAGGGGGTCGCCGCCCACTACGGCGACCTGTTCCGCGAGCAGCGCGCCCTCGCCGAGGGGAACGGCTTCGTCGACCTCTCCCACCGCGGTGTCATCGCCGTCACCGGCGACGACCGGCTGAGCTGGCTGCACCTCCTCGTCACCCAGTTCATGACCGACCTGCCGGTCGGCCGGGCCACCGAGGCGCTGATCCTCTCCGCCAACGGGCACATCGAGCACGCCCTGTACCTCGTCGACGACGGCGAGACGGTCTGGGCCCACGTCGAGCCGGGGACGCGCGAGGAACTCGTCGCCTACCTGGAGTCGATGAAGTTCTTCTACCGGGTGGAGGTCACCGACCGCACCGAGGACCTCGCGGTCGTCCACCTCCCGGCCGGCTCCATCGCCGAGGTGCCCGAGGGCGTCGTCGTCCGGGAGACCCCGCACGGCCGCGACCTCTTCCTGCCCCGCGCCGGCCTGGAGTCCTTCGCGGCCTCGCACGGCCCGGCCGCGGGCATCCTCGCCCACGAGGCGCTGCGGGTCGAGGCGCACCGGCCCCGGCTCGGCTTCGAGACCGACCACCGGACCATCCCGCACGAGGTCGGCCTCATCGGCAGCGCCGTCCACCTGCAGAAGGGCTGCTACCGGGGCCAGGAGACCGTCGCCCGGGTGCAGAACCTGGGGAAGCCGCCGCGCCGCCTGGTCTTCCTGCACCTCGACGGCAGCGAGGTGCTGCTGCCGGGCCACGGGACGCCGGTCCGGCTCGCGGCCGACGGCGAGGAGGGCCGGCAGCTCGGCTTCGTCACCACCGCCGTCCGCCACCACGAGCTCGGGCCGATCGCCCTGGCCCTGGTGAAGCGGAACGTGCCGGTGGACGCCCCGCTGATCGCGGGCACGACGGCCGCGGCCCAGGAGACCGTCGTCGAGCCGTAGGGCTCGCCCGTCCGCCGCGACCCGCTTCCGGGCCGCGGCGGATCAGACCTCGACCAGCACCGTGAACGGGCCGTGGTTCGTGAGCGAGACGCGCATGTCCGCTCCGAAGCGGCCCGTCTCCACGTGCGCGCCCAACTCCCGCAGCCGGGCGACCACCTCGTCGACGAGCGGCTCGGCCACCGGGCCGGGCGCCGCCGCGTTCCACGTGGGGCGGCGCCCCTTGCGGGCGTCCCCGTAGAGCGTGAACTGCGAGATGACGAGGAGCGGGGCGTTCACGTCCGAGCACGACTTCTCGCCGTCCAGCACCCGGACGGACCAGAGCTTTCTGGCCAATTGGGCGGCCTTCTCCGGGGTGTCGTCGTGGGTCACCCCGACCAGCACGCACAACCCCTCGCCGGTGATCTCACCGACGGTCTCCCCTGCGACGACGACACTCGCGCCGTCGACCCTCTGCACCACTGCTCGCATGCGCACCAACCTACCGACCGGGCCCCGGCCCGAAGGACGAGGGGCCGAACGGGTGCAGAGCGCCTGCACGCGCGCGGGCAGGAGTGGCACCATGCGGGGGAGGCGGTGCGGCTCCGCACCGGTCGAGGGGACGATTCTGATGAGTGCACCTGCCACCGGGCCGACGCCGCCCGGCCCCGTACCGCTGACCCGCTCCGGAAGCCCGGTCGCGGGTCCGGGCGGAGGCCCCGTGACGCGCCCGCCCGCCCAGCGGACCGCCGAACCCGCCCTGCCGGAACGGGCCCAGCCCGACCTCGGCGCGCTCCGCCTGCCCGAACTGCGCACCCTGCGCCGCGAGGCGCAGGGCGACGAGGCCGACCTGAGCTACGTCCGGCGCATGCTCCAGGGCCGGATCGACATCCTGCGCGCCGAACTGGCCCGGCGGACCGACCCGGAGGCACCGGTCCTCGACCGGCTCTCGGAGATCCTCGCCGACGTGCCGTCCCGGCACCGCACGTCGGCCCGGCACGTGACGCTGTCGACGCCGCGCGGCGAGGAGTACCGGCGGCTCGCGGCCGAGATGCTCTCGGAGGTCGAGCTGTCGGACCTCACGGCCCGCACGGACGACGAGCTGCACGCGGCGATGGGCCGGCTCGCGGGGTACGAGCAGCAGGTCTCGCGCCGCCGCCAGCACCTCCAGCGGACGGCCGACGACTGCAGCGCGGAGATCGCCCGCCGCTACCGGGAGGGCGAGGCGCAGGTCGACGACCTGCTGGCCTGAGCCGGCCCGAACCGCCCCGACCGCCCCGACCGCCCGGACCGAAGGGTTCCGGCGGGGCGAAACCGGGGTGCGGGCGGGCCGGGGCCGTGCGTAGGGTCGGGGAATGACTGTCGACGTGCGCGCGGTGACGGAGTCCGAGTTCCCCGACTGGCAGCGGGCGCTGCGCACCGGGTTCCTGCGGCCGCCGGTCGTGTCGGACGAGGAGGTCGCGGACCGGCTGGCCCACGCCGATCTGGCGCGGACGCTGGGGGCCTTCGACCGGGACCGCGTCGTCGCCACCTTCCGCTCGTTCCGGCAGGAGGTCAGCACGGTCGGCGGGGGCAGCCTCGCCGCCGACGCGATCACCCAGGTCACCGTCGCGCCGACGCACCGCAGGCGCGGGCTGCTCAGCCGGATGATGGCCGCGGACCTCGCCGCCGCGAAGGAGCGCGGGGACGCGATCGCGACCCTGATCGCCGCCGAGTACCCGATCTACGGGCGGTTCGGCTTCGGCGCGGCCAGCTGGACCACCGAGTGGAGCGTGGACGTGCGCCGCGCGGGTCTCGACCCGCGCCGCTCGGGACGCCCGGAGGACGGCGGCCGCATCGACCTGACGGACGCCGCGGAGATCCGCAAGGCCGGCCCCGAGGTGCACCGGCGGCTCGCCGGCGTCCGCGCCGGGGTGACGAACCGCGACACCCGCGGCTGGGAGGTCGGCACGGGGCTCGGCCATCAGAGCGAGCCGTGGCGCGAGCCGTACTACGCGGTCCACCGCTCGGAGTCCGGCGAGGTCGAGGGGTACGTGGCCTATCACGCCGACGACAAGTGGGACGACGCCAAGCAGCCGGTGAACACGGCGACGGTGCGGGACCTGATCGCGGTCACCCCGGCCGCCGAGCGCGCCCTGTGGCACTACCTCTGCTCGATCGACTGGATCGCCACTGTCCGCTCGGGCCACCGGGCGCCGGACGACCCGCTGCCGCTGTTGCTGCCGGATCCGCGCGCGGCGAGGACGCTGACGCACGCGGACATGCTGTGGGTCCGGGTCCTGGACGTCGTCCGGGTCCTGGAGAGCCGGACGTACCCGGTCGCCGACCGTCTCGTCCTCGACGTGCGGGACGGCGACGGGCTCGCGGGCGGGCGGTTCCTGCTGGACGCGTCCCCGGCGGGCGTGTCCTGCGTCCCCACCGACGGTGCGGCCGATCTCGCCTTCGACGTCGCGGAGTTGGGCACGCTCGCGTTCGGCGACGAGTCGGCGGTGCGGCTGGCCCGGCTCGGTCGCGTCGAGGAGGGCACGGCGGGTGCGGCGGCCCGTGCGGAGCTGCTGTTCCGTACGCCGCTGCGGCCCTTCTCGCCCGACATCTTCTGAGCCGGGGCGGGCCGGCGGGTCAGGGCGTGGGCGGCGGTCCGTAGAGCGCGGCGAGTTCGGCGCCGATGCGGGCGAGCGCGGTGCGGGCCTCGGGCGGGTCGTGGAGTTCCACGCGGGCGCCGAGTCCGGCGAGCCGGGCGGCGACGACCTCGGGCGAGGGTCCGTCGGCCTCGATGGCGGTCCAGCCGTCGGGGGCGCGTGCGCCGTACCGTATCCGCCCGTGGAAGAGGCCCTCCAGGACCTGTTCGGTGCCGGGGGCGGCCCGTCCCCGTACCGTCACGGCGACCAGCCGGTCCTCCATGCGGGCGGCGAGCGTCCGCCAGACGGCGGCGAGGTCGAAGCCCTCGGGCCGCACCACGGCGGCGCCGGTCTCGGCGACGGAGGTGACGCGGCCGATCCGGAAGGTGCGCAGGCCGCGGTCGGTGTCCGCGACGAGGTAGCGGACCCCGGCCTTCGCGGCGATCCCGAGCGGCCGGACGGTCCGCTCGCGCGGGTCCCGGCCGGGCCGGGCGTATCCGATCCTGAGTTCGCGGCGCTCGACCACGGCCCGCCGGACGGGGGCGAGCAGCGGTTCCTCGGTGTCGAAGCCCGTCCAGTCGGTTCCGTCGGCGACGCCTGCGCGCGCGGCGTTCTCGGCTCCCTCCCGGAGCGGGGAGGGGAGCGCCCGCACGAGCTTGCGCAGGGCGGTCCTCGTCTCGGGGTCCGCGGCGTCCGAGTCCGCTCCGGTCAGCAGGAACAGGGCGCGGATCTCGGGGGCGGTCAGGCCGGTGAGGTCGGTGCGGGCGCCGCCGACGAGCGACCAGCCGCCGCCCTGGCCGGCCTGCGAATAGACCGGGACCCCGGCGCTCGCGAGCGCTTCGAGGTCCCGGCGGGCGGTCCGTTCGGACACGTCCAGTTCGGCGGCGAGTTCGGCGGCGGTGACCCGCCGCCTGGTCTGGAGGAAGAGCAGGGCGGCGACGAGTCGGTCGGCTCTCATGCCGCCATTGTCAGGGACTCCCGTGCGCGGGCCGGACGGCGGCGCAGGACGGTGAGGGCGACGGCCAGGGCGAGCAGCAGGAGTCCGGCGCCGACGCCGAACGCGAGGTGGTAGCCGCCGGTGAGGGCGTCGGCGGCGGGCCGGCCGGCCCGCGTGAGGGACTCGGTGCGCGTGGCCGCCAGGGTGGAGAGGACGGCGACGCCGAGGGCCATGCCGATCTGCTGCGTGGTGTTGAACAGGCCGGAGGCGAGGCCCGCGTCGGCCTCCTCGGCGCCCGACATGGCGAGCGAGGTGAGGGCGGGGAGCGCGAGCCCGAAGCCGGCGGCCGACAGCATCACGGGCAGCAGGTCGGTGGCGTAGGAGGCGTGGACGGGGACGCGGGTGAGCAGGCCGAGGACGCCGACGAGCAGCAGGAGCCCGGTGAGCAGCACGTTCCGCTCGCCGAACCGGGCGATGAGGCGGGCCGAGACGCCGAGGGAGACGACGCCGATGACGACGGCCGCGGGCAGCATCGCGAGGCCGGTCTCGGCGGCCCCGTAGCCGAGGACCTTCTGCAGGTAGAGCGCGACGAGGACCTGGAAGGAGAAGAGCGCGGCGACCATCAGCATCTGGACGGTGTTGGCGCCGGCGACGCTGCGCGAGCGGAGGATCCGCAGGGGCATCAGCGGGTTCGCCGCCTTCGCCTGGCGCACGAGGAAGCCGGCGAGCAGGGCGGCGGCGAGGCCGCCGAGGCCCAGGGTGTGCGCCGAACCGGCGCCGTGCTCCTCGATCTTGACGACCGCGTAGATGCCGGTCATCAGGCCGGAGGTGACCAGCAGGGCGCCCGTCACGTCGGCGCCCCCGCCGGCCCGCAGGCCGGGGCCGCGGTCGGCGGGCAGGGCGCGGACGGCGACGAGGAGGGTCGCGAGGCCGATCGGCAGGTTGATGAAGAAGATCCAGTTCCAGGCCAGCGCGTCGGTGAGGACGCCGCCGAGGACCTGTCCGACGGAGGCTCCGGCGGCGCCGGTGAAGCTGAACACGGCGATGGCACGGGCGCGTTCGCGGGGTTCGGTGAAGAGCGTGACGAGGATGCCGAGGCCGACGGCCGAGGACATCGCGCTGCCGACGCCCTGGAGGAAGCGGGCGGCGATGAGGACGCCGGGGTCGGCGGCGGCCCCGGCGAGGAGCGAGGCGGCGGTGAAGATGCCGGTGCCCGCGAGGAACATCCGGCGGCGGCCGATCAGGTCGCCGAGGCGGCCGGCCAGGAGGAGCAGCGAGCCGAAGGCGATCAGGTAGGCGTTCACGACCCAGCTGAGTCCGACGGGGGTGAACCCGAGGTCGCCCTGGATCGCGGGCATGGCGACCGTGACGATGCTGCCGTCGAGGACCGTCATCAGCATGCCGGTGGCGAGGACGCCGAGGGCGAGCCGGCGCGAGGTCGTGGCGGGCGTACGGGGGCGGGTGGCGGTGGGCATGGGGTCTCTCCTGTCCGGGGGAGGCAACAGGTAAGACGCTAGCAGAAGGTTTTGTTGCAGACTATTTTTTACGGGAGTAGTTCGGGGGCGTGAGGGTTCTCGTCCCGTCCTGTCACGTTTTCTGGGTGTCGAGGGGCGGGAGGGTGCGCCTGCCGGGAAGGCGCGGTGTGACGGCGGGCGGCCCCGGCTGCCGCACCGGCCACTCGTCCGCTTCTCGATAATCCGCGACGGATCGAACCTCGCTACGCTGGCAGACATGACCGCCATGACACCCACCCGGACCGAGCCCGACCTCTCCTACCTCCTCGACCACACCAGCCACGTCCTGCGGACGCGCATGGCGGCGGAGCTGGGGGAGATCGGGCTGACCGCGCGCATGCACTGCGTCCTGGTGCACGCGCTGGAGGAGGAGCGGACGCAGGCACAGCTCGCCGAGATCGGGGACATGGACAAGACCACGATGGTGGTCACGGTCGACGCCCTGGAGAAGGCGGGACTGGCCGAGCGGCGGCCGTCGAGCACCGACCGGCGCGCGCGGATCATCGCGGTCACGGAGAAGGGCGCGGAGGTGGCCCGGGAGAGCCGGCGCATCGTCGACGGCGTGCACGGCAGCGCCCTCGGGTCGCTGCCCGAGGAGGAGCGCGCCGTGCTCGTCCGCGCGCTGAACCGGCTGGCGACCGGGCACCTGGAGACGCCGGTCGAGAGCCCCCGGCCCGCCCGCAGGGCACGGCAGCGCGGCTGACGCGGTGCGGCCCGCCCGCAGCGGATCCGGAGCGGATCGGGGACAGATCCCGTTCCCGGGCGGCTCCGGATTCGAGGGGGCTCCGAAGCGGCTTCGGAGCAGGCCGGCGCCGGGGCTGCACTGGAAGACCCCGGCGCTGGTGGCGTGGGCCGCGGGGCGGGCGTTCGCCTGGGTGGACGACGAGATCGGGGCGGCGGACCGGGCCTGGGTGGCCGCGCACCACGCCGGGCCGGCGCTGCTGCACCGGGTGGACGCCCGGCGGGGGCTGGTCGCCGCGGACTTCGCGGCGCTCACCGCGTGGGTGCGGTGAGCGCCGCGGGGGAACGGCCCGGGCTCCGTCGCGCGGGCTGGGCCGTTCGGGGGCCGGTGGCGGCCCCGGTGGTGCGGGGCGGGGTCAGGACGTGCGGGGCTGGGTGAAGCGGACCATGTTGCCGGACGGGTCGCGGAAGGCGCAGTCGCGGACGCCGTAGGGCTGGTCGACGGGCTCCTGGAGGACCTCGCCGCCGGCGGCGCGGACGTTCTCGAAGGTGGCGTCGACGTCGTCGGTCGCGAAGATCACGCCGCGCAGCATGCCCTTGGCCAGCAGTTCGGCGACGGCCTGACGGTCGGCGGGGGAGGCGTTGGGGTCGGCGAGCGGCGGTTCGAGGACGATCTCGACGTCCGGCTGTTCGGGCGAGCCGACGGTGACCCAGCGCATGCCCTCGAACCCGACGTCGTTGCGGACCTCGAGGCCCAGGGCGTCGCGGTAGAAGGCGAGCGACTTGTCGTGGTCGTCGACGGCGATGAAGCACTGCGAGAGTTTGACGTTCATGTCGTCGACGCTAAATCGCGACGGTCGATTCCGCTTCTCTGATCCTGACCGGTTCTCGCCGTCCGGCCGGCTCGTGGCGCCCGGCCGGCTCGGCGCTCCCGGCGGGTCCGCGGTGCCGGGCGGGGCGGGTGAAGATCTTGGCGACGCACGCGGGGATCGTCGCGCCCGTCTCGTGGCGGCGGGCCCGGTAGGCGCTCGGGGTCTCGCCGACCAGCTCGGTGAAGCGCGAGCTGAACGATCCGAGCGACGTGCAGCCGACCGCGAAGCAGACCTCGGTGACGCTCAGGTCACCCCGCCGCAGCAGGGCCTTCGCCCGTTCCACCCGGCGCGTCATCAGATAGCTGTACGGCGTCTCGCCGAAGGCCGCGCGGAAGCTGCGGGTGAAGTGCCCGGTCGACATGAGCGCGACCTTCGCCAGCGCCGGAACGTCCAGGGGCGAGGCGTAGTCGCGGTCCATGGTGTCCCGCGCGCGCCGCAGCCGTACGAGGTCCTCAAGGGTCACCCCCTCAGCATCGCACGCGTGCCCGAGCCCCGGCCCCCCGCCCGGCTGGCAGAAAATCGACGTCGTCGTGGGGCCCCGCCGGAGCTCCGGTGCGACGGCCGGGCGGGGCCCGGCCGTGGTGGCGACACGCTTGCAAGCATCTGCTTGCAATAGTTAGCAAGAGCTGGCATGGTCGGGGCATGGCATCGCTCAACGTCGGCAATCTCGGTGAGTACCTCCGCGACCAGCGGCGGACCGCACAGCTGTCCCTGCGGCAGCTCGCCGAGGCCGCCGGGGTGTCGAACCCGTACCTGAGCCAGATCGAGCGGGGGCTGCGCAAGCCCAGCGCCGAGGTGCTCCAGCAGGTCGCGAAGGCGCTGCGGATCTCCGCGGAGACGCTCTACGTACGGGCGGGGATCCTCGACGAGAAGGAGCGGGAGGAGCTGGAGACGCGGGCCGTCATCCTGGCCGATCCCTCGGTCAACGAGCGGCAGAAGCAGGTGCTGCTCCAGATCTACGACTCGTTCCGCAAGGAGAACGCCGCCGAGGCCGCCGCCGCGGCCGCCGAGCAGGCCGAGAAGGCCGAGAAGGCCGCCGCGCAGCCCGCGGACGCGCCCGATGCCGAACCGACTCCGAGCTAGTACGCCACACCGGGAGGAACCACCAGCATGGCCATCATCGACGAACTGCGTACCCCTCTCTACTTCGCCGCCGGCACCGCCGACCTCGTCGCGCAGCAGGCCAGGAAGGTTCCCGGCCTGATCGAGCAGATCGCCGCCGAGGCGCCCGCCCGCATCGAGGCCGTGCGCAAGACCGACCCGAAGGTCGTGCAGGAGAAGGTCTCCGCCCAGGCCAAGGGCGCCCAGGCCACCGTGCAGTCGAAGTTCGCCGAGGTCGTCGGCGGGCTCGACACGGACCTGAAGAAGCTGGGCGAGACCGCCCAGGACCTCGCCCTGCGCGGCGTCGGCGTGGCCGCCGAGTACGCCGTGAAGGCCCGCGAGAAGTACGAGGAGGTCGCCGCGCACGGCGAGGAGGCCGTCAAGGCGTGGCGCGGCGAGGCCGCCGAGGAGATCGTCGAGATCGCCGTCGTCGTCGAGCCGGACACCGAGCCGGAGGCGGCGGAGAAGGCCGAGGCCCCCGCCGAGGCCCGGAAGGCTCCCGCCAAGCGGACCGCCACCCGCAAGTCCCCGTCGAAGAAGGCCGCCGCCGAGTCGCTGGCCGCCGAGACGGAGTAGGGGTCCGGGGCACCATTGCGGGTACCCGGGGCGTTGTACCGGGTACCTTGACCGCGAGGCGCTCTCTCCACATCTCCACTAGGCGGTGCTCAGCATGTTGCGCGCGGGATTCGACTCCCTTCTCTCCCTGGTGATCTTCCTGGTCTTCACCGGCTTCGCCGTCGCCGCGCTCGTCTTCGCCGCGATGGCGCGCGAGGACGCCTACCGCGCGGCCGAGAAGCAGACGAAGAAGTTCTGGCTGATCATCCTGGGCATCAACCTCGTCCTGAACCTGCTGCTGCCGATGCTGTTCCTGCAGATCGCCGGCCTGATCGCGGCCATCGTCTTCATGGTGGACGTGCGCCCCGCGCTCGCCCAGGTCTCCGGCGGAGGCCGGGGCCGCCGCGGCGGCGGCTCCAGCAGCGACGGACCGTACGGCCCCTACAACGGCGGCCGATAGCCGCCCGCGGCCGGGCCGACCGGCCCTCGCGGACGGGATGACGGAAGAACGACGGCAGGGCCCGGGGAGCGATCCCCGGGCCCTGCCGTCATGTCCGCGGGACCGGGTCCCGGGCCGTGTGCCGTGTGCCCTGATCCCCGTGCCCTGATCCCCGTGCCCCGTGTCGTGCTCGTGCCCGGGCGTCCGGCGTCCGCCGTCCGTTCCTTCCGCTATCCCCGGGTCCGGTCCCGCTCCAGGGCCAGGACGGCGACGTCGTCGGTCAGTTCGCCGCCGTTGAAGGAGCGGACCTCCGTGACGGCCGCCTCCAGGAGCTCCTCGCCGCGCAGACCGGAGGCCAGCTGGCGGTTGATCATCGCGACCATGCCGTCCTGGCCGAGCCGGGGCGAGCCGGGGCCGTCGGAGCGGCCCTCGATGAGACCGTCGGTGTACATGAGGAGGCTCCACGCCCCGCCCAGCTCCACCTGGCGGCGCGGCCAGCGGGCGCGCGGCAGCAGCCCGAGCGCCGGGCCGCCGTCCTCGTACGGCAGCAGCCTGGCCACCCTGCCCTGGCGGGCGATCAGCGGGGACGGGTGGCCCGCCAGGCAGAGGCCGGCCCGGCGTCCGTCGGGGGCGATGTCGACGGTGCAGAGCGTCGCGAAGATCTCCTCGCTCTCCCGCTCGTGCTCCAGGACCTGCTGCATCGTCGACAGCAGCTCGTCGCCGCACAGGCCCGCGAAGGTCAGGGCCCGCCAGGCGATCCGCAGCTCGACGCCGAGCGCCGCCTCGTCGGGGCCGTGTCCGCAGACGTCGCCGATCATGGCGTGGACGGTGCCGTCGGGCGTGCGGACGACGTCGTAGAAGTCGCCGCCGAGCAGGGCGCGGGAGCGGCCCGGGCGGTAGTGCGCCGCGAACCGCAGGTCGGAGCCCTCCAGGAGCGGGGTGGGCAGCAGTCCGCGTTCCAGGCGGGCGTTCTCCTGGGCCCGCAGGCGGGACTCGGCCAGCTTCACCTGGACGGCGTCGGCGCGCTTGCGCTCGACGGCGTACCGGATGGCCCGGCTGAGGAGCCGGCCGTCGAGCTCCTCGCGGAAGAGGTGGTCCTGGGCTCCGACGCGCACCGCCTCGGCCGCGAGCTCCGCGTCCGCCGAGGCCGCGAGGGCGAGGACGGCGTGGCGCGGGGCGAGGCGCAGGATGTGGCGCAGGGGGGCGAGCGGGTCGTCGGCACGGGGGCCGGGCAGGGACAGGTCGACGAGGACGCAGTGGACGTCGTCGGTGAGGAGCCGCTCGGCCTCGGTGAGGTTGCGGGCGGTGCGGATGCGGACGCGGGTGCCGGCGGCGTCGGCCGCGTCGAGCAGCTCGGGTACGGCGAGGGCACCTGCCGGGTCGTCCTCGACGACCAGGAGGGTCAGATCGGTGCGATCGCCTGTGGCGGTGACTGTGCCTGTCATAGCGGTGGCGTCCATAGGGGTGGCCTCGCCGGGTCCCGCAGCTGCAGAGACGATTCTCTGACGCGGTAGCGATACGGGCATCGGTCCGGGTTTCCTTCCCTCCCCCCGAGGGTGCGCAGGGCGCCGGGTGGCGCCCCGCCCGTCCCGGACCCTAGCGGTAGGGCGGTGCGCAGCGGAATGGTGATCAGCCTGTGAGCCCGCGCGGCGTCGTTGGCATATGCCGCGGAAGGGGAGGTACTCGCCCTCCGGAAGTCCTTCGGGGACTCCCGGGGGCAATGAGAAAGGTCACGCCCGCCCGGCGGCGGCCGGTGAGGCCGGCCGCGTGCTCCGCGTCACGTCGGGCGGACGACGCCCAGGATCTCCATGGAACCGGCCCCCGCGAGGGTCACGTTCCGGCCGGGGCGCGGGGCGTGGACGATCGCCCCGTTCCCGACGTACATGCCGATGTGGCTGGCGTCCTTGAAGTAGACGATCAGGTCGCCCGGCCGCATGTCCTTGATGTCCACGCGGGGCAGGAGGCGCCACTGCTCCTGGGAGGTGCGCGGGATGCCGAGACCGGCCGCGCCCCAGGCGCTCTGGGTCAGCCCGGAGCAGTCGAACGTGCCCGGGCCCTCGGCGCCCCACTCGTACGGCTTGCCGATCTGGGCCGTCGCGAACGCCACGGCCTTCCGGGCCTCCGGCGTCGTCCCGGCCTTCAGCCCGTCGAGCACGCCGGTGCCGAGCCAGGTCGTCTGCGCCCGGGACTGGGCCTGCTCCTCCAGGCGCCGCAGCCGCTCCCGCTCCTCGGCGGCGAGCTCGGACTCCAGCTTCTTCGCCGCGGCGATCTTGTCGGTGATCTCCTTCTTCGCCTTGGCCTGCCGGACCCGGTTCGCCTCCAGCTTGGTCCAGTTCGCCCCGGCGTCCTGGGCGTAGACGTCCAACTGGGCCTGGGTGCGGTTCATCTCGCCCAGCAGGTCCGTGGTGGCCTTCGCCCCGGCCTTGAGGCGGCCCGCGGTGTCGAGGAAGAGCTGCGGGTCGTCGGTGAGGACGAGCTGTGCGCCGTCGGGGAGCCCGCCGTTGCGGTACTGGGCGCGGGCGGCGGCGCCGGCCCTGGCCTTGAGGGCCTCGATCCGCGCGCGGCCGGCCACGATCATCCGGGCGACCTCGACGATCTCGGCCGACTGCTCCCGGGTCTTCTCCTCGGCGAGGTTGTACGCGTCGGTGGCGGCGGCGGCCTGCCGGTACAGGGCGTCTATCTCCTTGCGCACCTCCTCCAGGCTCTTCTTCGGCGGCGGAGGCGGGAGCGGCGCGGCGGACGCCTGGAGGGTGAGCGCGGGCGAGGCCAGCACGGTCAGGGCGCAGATCACGGTGATCGCGGCAGTGGCGTGGCGGCGTCGGTTCACTAGCTCCCCCTCGAGCGACCAAAACTGATTTACCGTCAGTAACTTGCCGGTGACCTTGGTGATAGTGCCATGCGAAACCGGAAAGCAACAGGGGAAACCGGGGCCTGTCGGGCCCCTTCCCCTCACGGGTGACGAGTGATCCGCGCGGGGCGTTCCCTCCGCACCGGAAATTCGGCGGGCGTCGGGCCGCGGGCCCCCTGCCGGACGGACGTCACCTCCCCGCCCCGCCCGGCCGACGCGCCCTCGCCTCCGCGCGGCCCGCGCCGCGGGACCGCGCCCTCAGTCCCGGGGCGCCAGCGCCTCCCACCGCACCGTCACCTCGCCCTGGCGCCACCGGCGCGGGCCGTCGGCGAGCGGCCAGTCGGCGGCCAGGTCGCGGACCGAGCGGATCCAGCGCTGACGGGCCCCCAGCGAGGCGTACGGCGCGGCGGCGGCCCATGCCCGGTCGAAGTCCCGCAGGAAGGCGTGGACCGGCTCGCCCGGCACGTTCCGGTGGATGAGCGCCTTCGGCAGCCGTTCCGCCAGGTCCGAGGGGCGCACCAGCGAGCCCAGCCGGGTCGCGAAGGTCACCGTGCGGGGCCCCTCCGTGCCGAGCGCCACCCACACGTGCCGGCGCCCAATCTCGTCACAGGTGCCCTCGACGAGCAGCCCGCCCGGTGCGAGCCGGCCGCGGAGCCGCTCCCAGACGGCCGCGACCTGCTCCTCGTCGTACTGGCGCAGCACGTTCGCCGCCCGGATCAGGGCGACCCGGCCCGGCACCGGCACCTCGAAGCCGCCGTGCACGAACGCGAGCCCCTCGTGCTCGTACGGCTTCGCCGCCTCCACCCGGGCCGGTTCGATCTCGACGCCGTACAGCCGGGTGCGCGGCTCGGCCGTGCGCAGCCGGGCCAGCAGCTCGACGGCGGTCCAGGGCGCGGCCCCGTACCCGAGGTCGACCGCGAGGGGCGGTTCGGCGGAGCGGCGCAGCGCCGGGCCGTGGACGGCGGCGATCCAGCGGTCCATGCGGCGCAGGCGGTTGGGGTTCGTGGTCCCGCGGGTCGGCGTGCCGACGGGGCGGGTGGTGCGCGGGGCCATGCCATGAGCGTACGGGGTGGGGGAGGGGCCGGCCCCGGGCCGGTGACGCGCGCGGCGGGCCGGAGGGTGAGTCCGGCACGGCAACGAATTGGCAAAGCGCGGCCGCCGGGGAAATGAAAGGGGTCATTCCGGTGTTGTGGCGGCTGGAGGACGCTCCGTGTCCTCAGCGTGCCCCGAGCGGCCCCCGAGGCCCCCACGAGCGGAAGGACCGCCGACGTGAGCCAGTACGTGTCCCGGTTCGCCGGCACCCGGCACCGGCACCCGGCGCCGACCAGGCTCCGGCTCCCCGGCCGGCACCGCACCCCGCGGCGGGTGGCCATGCTCAGCGTCCACACCTCACCGCTGCACCAGCCGGGCACCGGCGACGCGGGCGGCATGAACGTCTACATCGTCGAGCTGGCCAAGCGCCTCGCCGCCATCGACATCGAGGTGGAGATCTTCACCCGGGCCACCACCGGCGGCCTCCCGCCGGTCGTCGAGCTCACCCCCGGCGTCCTCGTGCGCCATGTGGACGCCGGCCCGTACGAGGGACTGGCCAAGGAGGAGCTGCCGGCCCAGCTCTGCGCCTTCACCCACGGCGTGATGCAGGCGTGGGCGGGCCACCGCCCCGGCCACTACGACCTGGTCCACTCCCACTACTGGCTCTCCGGCCACGTCGGCTGGCTGGCCGCCGAGCGCTGGGGCGTGCCGCTCGTCCACGCCATGCACACCATGGCGAAGGTCAAGAACGCGGCGCTCGCCGAGGGCGACACGCCCGAGCCCGCGGCCCGGGTCATCGGCGAGACCCAGATCGTCTCCGCCGCCGACCGGCTGATCGCCAACACCGCCGAGGAGGCCGACGAGCTCTCCCGCTTCTACGAGGCGGACCCCGGCAAGATCGCGGTCGTCCACCCCGGCGTGAACCTCGACCACTTCCGCCCCGCCGACGGCCGGGCCGCCGCCCGCGCCCGGCTCGGTCTGCCGCCGGACGCCTTCATCCCGGTCTTCGCCGGCCGGATACAGCCGCTCAAGGCCCCCGACATCCTGCTGCGCGCGGCCGCCCTGCTCCTGGAGCGGGACCCCTCGCTGCGCACCCGCATGGTCGTGCCGGTGGTCGGCGGCCCGAGCGGCAGCGGCCTCGCGAAGCCGGAGGGGCTGCAGAAGCTGGCCGCCCGGCTCGGCATCGCGGACCTCGTGCGCTTCCACCCGCCGGTGGGCCAGGACCGGCTGGCGGACTGGTTCCGCGCGGCCAGCGTCCTCGTCATGCCCTCGTACAGCGAGTCCTTCGGCCTGGTGGCCATCGAGGCGCAGGCGGCGGGCACCCCGGTCGTCGCGGCGGCGGTCGGCGGTCTGCCCGTCGCGGTGCGGGACGGGCAGACGGGCTTCCTGGTGCAGGGCCACGACCCGGCGGACTACGCCCGCGCGCTCGGCCGGTTCGTGGACGAGCCGGGGCTGTCGGCGCGGATGGGCGCGGCCGCGGCACTGCACGCGGGCTCGTTCGGCTGGGACACGGCGGCCTCGGGCACGGCGGACGTCTACACGGCCGCCATGCACGACCACCGGCTGAAGGAGAACCGCCGTCGCGTACGCTCCCACCATGGCTGAGGACGAGGTCGGGAACCCGGTCGGGGACGTTCGGCGGATCATCGAGTCCGTCTTCGACGACGCGGAGCTGGAGTGGGAGTCGCCCGAGCCCGGCTCGTACGTCGTCAAACTGCCGGGCACGCGCAAGCTGTTCACCACCCTGTCGCTGCGCGCGGGCCGTCACTCGCTCTCGCTCAACGCCTTCGTCGTCCGGCACCCGGACGAGAACGAGGCGGGCGTCCACCGCTGGCTGCTGGAGCGCAACCTCAAGCTGTACGGGGTGAGTTACGCGGTGGACGCGCTCGGCGACGTCTACCTCGCCGGCAAGCTGCCGCTGGCGGCCGTCACGCCCGAGGAGCTGGACCGGCTGCTCGGCTCCGTCCTGGAGGCGGCGGACGGCGACTTCAACACCCTGCTGGAGCTGGGCTTCGCGTCGGCGATCCGGCGCGAGTACGCGTGGCGGGTGTCGCGCGGCGAGTCGACCCGCAATCTCGACGCGTTCAAGAACCTGGTCGCCAAGTCCGGCGACTGACCCCCGGCCCCTGGACGAGGCCCCCCTGGCCTCAGCCCGCGGTGAGCCGCTCCGTGCCGCTCCGGTACCGCCCCGGCGTGGTGCCGAACTCGCGGCGGAACGCGTGCGACAGGGCGTACGGCGTGCTGTAGCCGACCTGCCGGGCCACCGCCGCCAGCGGATCCCCGGTGTCCCGCAGCAGGGCGGCGGCCCGGGTCAGCCGCCACCACGTCAGGTACGCCATCGGGGACCGGCCGACCAGGGCCGTGAAGCGGCGGCCCAGCGTGGGCCGGGAGACCCCCGCCTCGGCCGCCAGCCGGTCGACGGTCCACGGCGCCGCGGGATCGGTGTGCAGCGCCCGCAGCGCGGCGGCCGTCACCGGGTCGCCCAAGACCGCCGGCCACACACCCGAGCCGCTCCCCGTCATCCAGGAACGCACCATGTAGACGAGCAGCAGATCGAGCAGGCTGGGCAGGGCGAGACACGAGCCGGGTCCCCGCCCGTCCAGCTCACCGGCCAGCAGCGTGATGGCGGCGCGGAGTTCGGGGTGTCCGCCGGCCCGGCCCGGCAGGTGCACGAGCGGCGGGAGCTCCGCCAGGAGCGGATGCGCGCGGCTGCGGTCGAGGCGGTACTTGCCGCAGAGCATCTCCACCCCGCCCTCCCCGGCGTCGGGCAGCGGCGGGCGCGGCGCCGTCCCGTCCGCCCACCGCCCGAAGGGCACCGCCCGTGCCACCGCCGCCGCGTCGGCGGGCGCGTCCGCGAGGACGTGTCCGGTGCCGTGCGGGAGCAGCACCGCGTCCCCGGGACCGAGGACGACCGCCTCGCCGCCGTCGGGGAGCAGCCAGCAGCCGCCCTTCAGGACGACGTGGAATCCGGCGCCCTCGTACGGGTCGAGCCGCGCGCACCAGCGTCCGCCCACCCGTACCCGCTCGGAGGAGGGCCGTCCGGTGCGGACCGCCGCGATCGCGTCGCTCACCACGTCCATCGGGCGAGCGTATCCGGCACCGCGTCAGGCCGTGAGCGTTTCCCGTATCCAGGAGAGCGGCGGGAGCATTGAGCCGCTCAACCCTCCCTTCCTAGGCTCGGCCGCATGACGAACGAGAGCGCACAGAGCATCGTCCTGGGGGACGTCGAGGTCATCCGGGTCGTCGAGTGGCGGGGCCCCTTCGCCCCCGCCCGCACCCTCGTCCCGGACGCCGGGGCCGAGGTGTGGAAGGACAACGAGGAGTGGCTGGCGCCGGACCACTGGGCACCCGACGAGGACAGCGCCGTCATGGCGCTGCAGAGCTGGGTGCTGCGCAGCGGCGGCCGCACCGTCCTCGTCGACACCGGGGTGGGCGCCGGGCGCGAACGCCCCGGCTCGCCCGCCTTCCACCACCGCGAGGACGACCTGCCCGGCCGCCTGGAGCGGGCCGGCATCCGCCCCGAGGACGTCGACGTCGTCGTCAACACCCACCTCCACGCCGACCACGTCGGCTGGAACACCCGGGACGCCGGCGGCGCGTGGGTCCCCACCTTCCCGAACGCCCGCTACCTCCTCCCGGCCGCCGACGACTTCCACTTCGGCCCGGACAACGGCTACGGCGGCGGCGGCCGTCCGGACGACCGCCTCGTCCACGAGGACAGCGTCGCGCCCGTCCACCGCGCCGGCCTCGTCGACCTCTGGGACGGCGTCCACCGCATCGACGAGCACCTCGTCCTGGAGTCCGCGCCCGGCCACACCCCCGGCTCCGCCGTCCTCCGGCTCGCCTCCGGCACCGACCGCGCGGTCTTCGTCGGCGACCTCCTGCACAGCCCCGTCCAGATCCTCGACCCCGGCCGCGCGAGCTGCTTCTGCCTCGACCCGCGCCGGGCGGCCGCCACCCGCCGCCGCGTCCTCGAACGGGCCGCCGACACCCGCGAGCTGGTCGTCCCCGCCCACTTCGCCGGCTCCGGCGCCGCCGAGGTCCGCCGCGAGGGGACGGGCTTCGCCGTCGCCGGCTGGGCGGCCCACACGGGGCGGTGAGACCCCGCTACCGGGCCGCCGCCCCCGTCCGGCCGCAGGTCACACGCCGACCGTGGACGACCCGGAGCCCTCGGTCCGGGCGACCACGGGGGAGACGACGGGCACGGCCGCCGGGGCGACGGCCTCGCCCTCCGCCCTGACCGCGTCCTCGACGTCGTCGCCGGCCGGGACCTCCTCCCCGGCTCCGGCTCCCGCCGCGGTGTCCGCGGGGTCGTCGGCCAGGGCCTTCCGCAGCCGGGTGTAGTACCCGACGGCGGCGAGGACGCCGACGGCGGCGGTCGCGGCCCACAGCACGTCGGGACCGGGCCCGTCGACGATCACACCGGCCAGGATCGGGGCGACGAAACCGGCGACGGCCCACGACATGCCCATCACGCCCTGGTAGCGGCCCCGGGCGTGCTCGGGGGCGAGGCGGGCGGTGGCCGCGGCGTTCGTCGGGACGTGGATCATCTCGCCGACCGTCCACACGACCACGGTCGCGGCGAACGCCACCGGCGAGCCGGCGAGGGCGGTCGCGCCGGTGCCGAGGGCGAAGAGCAGCGAGGAGAGCCCGAGCAGGAGCACCGGGGACCGCTTGTCCGTCAGCTTGTTGACGAGCAGCTGGAAACCGACGATCACGATGCCGTTGACGGCGATGACGACGCCGTACGAGGAGGGGGAGAGGCCCTGGCCGGCCATGGTCAGCGGCAGGCCGATCCAGGGGGCGGTGAAGACGAGGCAGACGAGCAGGTTGAGCAGGACCAGGGTGCGGAACGGCGCGTCCCGCAGCACGGTCAGCATCCCGACCTTCTCCTCGGCGACCGGCTCCCCCCGCTGGTCGACGCGGGCCTCCGGGCGGGTCTCCGGCAGCCGGAGGAAGACGATCACGGCGCACAGGACCGTGGCGACGGCGTCGACGACGAAGAGGGTGCGGTACCCAAGGAAGGCCGCGGCGCCGCCGCCGATGGAGGCGATGGCGAAGCCGAGGTTGAGGGCCCAGTAGTTCAGGGCGTACGCGCGGCGCACGTCGTGGGCCGGGACCATGTCCGCGATCGTGGCGTTGATGGACGGCCGGACGGCCTGCATGGCGACGCCCATGAGGAGGACGACGACGGCGACGGCCCAGGCGCTCGTGACCACGGCGAGCGCGCCGGCGCAGGCGGCGGCCGCCAGGTGCATCGTGACCATCGTGGGGCGCCGGCCCCAGCGGTCGGTCAGCGCCCCGCCGAGCGGCGAGCCGGCGACGCCGCCGAGTCCGTGCAGGGCGACGACGAGACCGGCGAACCACGCGGAGTGCCCGAGCTCGACCGTCAGGTAGAGGGAGAGGAAGGTGAGGACGAAGGCGCCGGTCCGGTTGACCAACGTCGACAGCCACAGCCACCAGAAGCCCGGCGGGAGACCCGAGACCGTCGTCCGGGCCGATCGTCTGAGCGAATCGATGGACATGTGTGACGGCCCCCTGCTGTACGTAAGCCCTGCTTCTGGCTCCCGTAACTTACGTATCTCAGGGGTCGGACGCCAGCCAATTGACGACGCGCGTCAATCGTCAGCGGTCGATTAGGCTCGTACGCATGGCCGACGCACCGTACAAGCTGATCCTCCTCCGCCACGGCGAGAGCGAGTGGAACGAGAAGAATCTGTTCACCGGATGGGTGGACGTGAACCTCACCGCGAAGGGTGAGAAGGAGGCGACGCGCGGCGGCGAGCTGCTCAAGGACGCCGGCCTGCTCCCCGACGTGCTGCACACCTCCCTGCAGAAGCGCGCCATCCGCACGGCGCAGCTCGCGCTCGAGTCCGCCGACCGCCACTGGATCCCGGTCAACCGCTCCTGGCGGCTGAACGAGCGCCACTACGGCGCTCTCCAGGGCAAGGACAAGGCCCAGACCCTCGCCGAGTTCGGCGAGGAGCAGTTCATGCTGTGGCGCCGCTCCTACGACACCCCGCCGCCGGCGCTCTCCGACGACAGCGAGTACGCGCAGGCCCACGACGCCCGCTACGCGACGATCCCGCCGGAGCTGCGCCCGCAGACCGAGTGCCTCAAGGACGTCGTCGAGCGCATGCTCCCGTACTGGTACGACAACATCGTCCCGGACCTCCTCGCCGGCCGCACGGTCCTCGTCGCCGCCCACGGCAACAGCCTCCGCGCCCTCGTCAAGCACCTCGACGGCATCTCCGACGCCGACATCGCCGGCCTCAACATCCCCACCGGCATCCCCCTCGCCTACGA
Organism: Streptomyces sp. NPDC104202; assembly: GCF_055584185.1. NCBI lineage: Bacteria > Bacillati > Actinomycetota > Actinomycetes > Kitasatosporales > Streptomycetaceae > Streptomyces > Streptomyces sp. NPDC104202. The sequence continues at coordinate 97,126 of NZ_JBVJMN010000024.1, forward strand.
GCTCGACGAGAACTTCAAGCCCCTCACCCCCGGCGGCACCTACCTCGACCCGGACGCCGCCGCGGCCGCCATCGAGGCCGTCAAGAACCAGGGCAAGAAGTAACCTTCACCCCCGAAAAAGCCCCCTGCCCGCGGAATCCCCGCCGGGAGGGGGCTTCTTCGTGAGTCGGGTCCGCGTCTCCAGGAGACGCCGTGGCGGAGGCCCGGCGGGGCCGGACGGGTGAGGGGGAAACCTTACGGCCGTGGTGCGCCGGTCGTGGGGTGGGGGAGGGGGCTAGAGGTGGGGAGGGCCGCGGGTGTGACCACGGCTCACGACCTCACATTCCTCGCGAAAGAGAAGCCCGTGCGACTCCGTCACTCCGCCGCCGCCCTCTGCGGCGCGCTCGCCCTCACCGCCACCCTCGCCTCCCCGGCCTCCGCCGCCACCGGCGACTTCAGCTACCGGTTCGTCGGCATCGGCGGCGACCAGCAGTGGATCACGCTGCACGATCCGGTGAACTCCTCGTGCATCACGCTCGCCGAGGCCGCGGACCCGTCCTCGTCCGAGCCCGCGTTCGCGCCGCACAACGACACGGACGAGTTCGCGGTCGTGTTCACCGGGCCGGACTGCACCGGGGAGTCCTGGACGCTCCGGCCGCACGGCCGCCCGACCACCGACCTGCTCAAGCTCCGTTCGGTGGTGTTCGTGGCCTCGTACGCCTAGGCCGGCCCGGCGGGAGCGGCGGCCGGTGCGCCCTGTGCGGATAACCGGGGGCGGCTCCACCCCTGAGTGACTACCGTCCCCCGCATGAGCACGTCATTGCGCCTGGAGCAGGTCACCCCCCGCCAACGTCGACGCCGCCCTCGCGCTGCGCGTCCACCCGCATCAGGAGCGGAACGTCGCTCCCGTCGCCCACTCCCTCGCCGAGGCGTACGCCTTCGGGGAGAAGGCGTGGCCGCGGCTGGTCTTCGACGGCGACGAACTCGTCGGCTTCCTGATGGCGTTCCTCGACATCCCGTGGGACGAGGAGAAGGACCCCGCCGACCGCCGCAGCGGTCTCTGGCGCCTCAACATCACCGCGGAGGGCCAGGGGAAGGGGTACGGGCGCTTCGCCGTCGAGGCCGTACGGGAGGAGCTGCGCCGGCGCGGGGAGCAGCGGCTCTTCGTGACCTGGGAGCCCGGCGAGGACGGACCCGGCGCCTTCTACCGGAAGCTGGGTTTCCGTACGACCGGTGAGGTCAGCGGCGGCCAGACCGTCGCCGTCCTCGACATCGGGTGAGCGGGGGGGGGGGGGGGGGGGGGGGGGGGGGGGGCGCCCCCCCCCCCCCCCCCCCCCCCCCCACCCCCCCCCCCCCCCCCCCCCC